>CAYTJW010000263.1:0-6972 GCA_964438135.1 uncultured Thermoanaerobaculia bacterium | reverse complement strand
ACCGTCCGGACGCTGGCGGCCAACACGGCGCTGCGGGCCGCGGTCGAGGCCCTGCACGCGGCGCCGTGAGCCGGCGCCCCCGCCCGGGCGGGCGGGGGGCGGAGCCGACGGCCGACCGGTCGCCACCTCAGGGCTGGGTCGCGCTCCAGGCGCCGGTGGTGCCCGAGTTGAAGCCGTCGGCGAAGATCACCGGTTCGTCGACGTAGACCCGCACCCAGGCCACTGCCGAGCCCTCGGCGGTCACCATCACCAGGCGGTAGGTGGTGCTGGCGGTCGGCGCCACCACCACCGAGCCGGAGGCGGCGGCCGCCGGCGTCGCCCCCTGGTCGATGGTCATCGCCAGGAAGGTGCCGGCCTGCAGGTTCCACGACAGGGTCGAGGTCTGGCCGCTCGAGATCGAGACCGGGTTGGCGGTCAACGAGGCGATGGGGAGGGCGCCCTGCGCGACCGCGACCTGGAACGGGGTGCCGGCGACGCTCAGGGTGTGGGTGCCGACACCGACCTCCGCCAGCCCCCAGTTGCCGGTCACCGGCGCGCCGTCGAGGGTGGCGCTGCCGCCGCTCCAGGCGTAGCCGACATAGGCCGAGGTCTCGGGGTCGGGGTCGCCGGCGGCGGCGGACGGCAGCACCCACGGGGGCACGGCCCGGATCGCCCCCAGCAGCGGCGACGAGGGGGCGTTGACGTTGCCGGACCCCTTGTCGGTGTCCGGCGCCGGCGCCGGCCGGTCGACGACGAGGGCGTTGAGACCGGCGGCGTCGAACAGCCCCGCCTGGGGGAGGTCGTCGGCGTAGACGGTGGTCGTGCTCGACAGGTAGAAGGTGTTGGAGCTGTAGCGCAGGTCGTTAACCGCGCCGGTGTTCGAGTCGTTGTCCCAGACCAGGATGGCGTTGCCGTTGGCGCTGAAGGTCGAGCTCGCCACCGTGCCGGTGGCGCTGAAGGCGTTGCCGTACACGTTCTGCAGCGGGCCGCTGAACATGGCGGGCCCGAAGCCGCTGCCGGTCAAGCTGTTGTGGTAGAAGCCGCAGCCGGTGAAGCTGGTCGCCGCGCCCTGGTTGTTGAACGCGCCGCCCCAGTTGTAGCCGGTGTTGACGGCGAAGTCGGTGCCCGAGAAGCTGGCGTCGCTCTCCCAGATCGCCCGCGCCCCGCCGCCGCCCGAGGTGGGGCTGCCCGCGGCCACGGCGTCCGAGCCGACGACCAGCGAGCTGGCGACCGTGAGCGAGCTCAGGGCAACGTCGATGCCGCCGCCCCAGCTGCCGCCGGTGGTGGTCTGGAGCACGTCGCAGTCGGCGAAGACCACGTTGGTGAGCGAGACCTGGCAGCGGGTCGCGGCGGCCGAGGCGGTGGGGGTGACGCCGTTGAGGCCGAAGCGGCGGTTCTGGTCGCCGCTGGCGAACAGGCCCCCGCCCAGCTGGGCGACCGAGGTGGTGGACCCGTACGCCCCCTGGACCAGGGTGTCGCCGACGATCAGCTGGCCCGCGCGCCGGTTGGTCGAGCCGTCGGCGGTGGTGTCGTTGGAGATGACGCAGAGCGCGCCGCCGAAGCCCCGGCCGGCGACGGTGGAGGTGGCGCGGTTGCCCTGGAAGACGCCGCCGTAGACGGCCACGATCGCCCGGTACAGGTTGACACCGCCGCCGGTGTCGGCCGCGTTGCCGACGAAGCGCGAGCTGAACACCTCGACCGTGCTCTGGTCCTCGGCGTGGAGGCCGCCGCCCTCGGTCGGGAACGAGATCGGCACCGACCCGTCGGGGTACGAGAGGTTGTCGACGAAGGTGCAGTTGGTGACGTAGGCGTGGCTGGACGGGTTCGACACCGGCTCGACCCAGGAGCCCAGCACGTAGAGGCCGCCGCCGGCGTAGCCGGCCTCGTTGTCCTCGAGCCGGCTCGAGGCCAGGCGGAGGCGAGAGTTGGTGACGTGGATGGCGCCGCCGGCCGAGGTGTCGCGGTGGCCGGGCGGGTTGCAGTAGTTGCGCTCGAACTCGCTCTCCGCCACCCACGCCTCCGAGCCGTCGCCGACCCGCAAGGCCCCGCCCTCGTTGGAGGCCCAGTTGTCGAGGAACTGGCAGCGGAAGAACACCGCCTTGGAGGCCATGAACGCCGCCGCCCCGCCGCCGCCGGTGGTCGGCGCGTCCGAGGAGCAGGCCGAGAACACGCAGTCCATGAAGGTCGCCTCGGCCCGGCTCAGGGTGACGCCCCCGGCCAGGCCGTCGGTGAGCGAGCGGCCGCGGTAGAAGACCAGGCCGTCGAAGGTGATCGGGTCGCCCGCGGTCGGGCTCGAGTCGATGATCTTGAACACCGGGTTCGCGTTGGCGCCGTCGAGCACCACCGTGGCCCCGTCCGCGGCGCGGATGGTGAAGGACTTGCTCAGGTTCGAGGCATTGAAACCGCCGGTCGGCGCGACGTAGGTGCCGGCGGCCATCTCGATCACGCCGCCGTGGTCGATCAGGTTGATGGCGGCCTGCAGGGTGGCCACGTCCCCGGGCACGTGGATGACGTCGACCGCGGCGGACGGCGCGGCGGCGAGCAGGACGACGACGGCGACCAAGCTGAACCGGCCCATGGCGACCTCCCCGGCGATGAGCGTGCGTTGCCCCACCTCCCATCGTAGCGCACGGGGCAAGCCGCCCCGACCTGGACGTGGACCTGGACGTGGACCTGGACCTGGACCTGCACCCCGACCTCGTCGCCGCAGCGGCGCAACCGGCCCGCGCCCCTACCACCAGTTGGTGGGGTCGCCGGTCACCTCGTCGACCAGCGACACCCAGGCCCAGGAGCGACCCTTGAGGTCCCGCTCCGGGTCGTCGAGGGGCAGCACCGTCAGGCCGTAGGTGCCGGCCGGCAGGGCGCCGACCTCGAGCAGGAACAGGTGCTCCAGGCGCCGCTGGAGACTCGCCAGGGGCTCGAGGGTGAGGGTCCGCTCGGCCACCTTCTGCCCGTCGGCTGCGTAGAGCGTGAGGCGGTGGGTCACGGCCTGGTGGTGGTTGCCGTTGAACAGGCCGACGTTGACCCGGAAGGTCGAGCCGACCTCGACCCCGGCGAAGTGCTGCACCGGCCAGCCGTCGACCGGGTAGAACGGCAGCATGTCGCCGTAGGTGCCCCCGTCCGCCCGGGTGGTGAAGGTCCGGCTCCAGCCGGTCAGCCAGTCGGCCGAGAGCAGCTCGAAGCCGGCCTGGAGGTTCTCGTCGGTCGCGCACGGGCAGAAGGCGCGGGCCACGTCCCGTTGCACCGTGCCCCAGTTGCCCCAGGTGTCGGGCCAGACGTCCGGCGGCTGGGCGACCTCGGGGTCCAGGTAGGCGCCGATCTCCTCCACCAGGGCGGCGCCGCCGCAGTCGCGGGCCTTGTCGCGCGGGTGGAGCCAGACGACCGGGACGTAGCTGTCGAGCAGCCAGTCGACGCCGTAGACGTCGGTCTGCCACACGGTGCCGCCAGCGCCGGCGGCGTGGGCCACCACCGGTACCGCCGCGCGCACGCCCTCGATGCCCCCTCCCCAGAGGTCGGTGCCCCAGTGCAGGCACGAGTAGGGGACGAAGGTCGGGTCGCCGGTCGTGTTGTCGACCATGGACATCCACAGGGCCACCGGCCGGCTGCCCCAGACCGCGATCCGCGGCGGCCACACTCCTGTCACCTCCTCCGGGAACAGTGCCTCCAGGTCCAGGACCCGGACGCTGTGCGGCGCGACCTCGAGGCTCTGCAGGGCGCTGGCCGGCCGCAGCGCCATCACGTCCGGGAGCAGCTCCTCACCCTCCTGCATGTGCCCCCACAGCAGGGTCAGGGTGACCGCATCGTCTGAGTCGTTGACCACGCCGAGGTTGTGGCGGAAGCGGCCCGGGACCCGCTTGTCGGCGTACAGCGTGGAGGCGCCGGCGTAGGGGACCGCGCCGAGGGTGAAGACCATCCACTCCGGCTCCGGCTCGCCCGCGTAGACGAGGTGGTTGGAGTAGCCGGTTCGACCCGGCGCCGCGGTCACGGCGTGGCCGTAGGTGCCCCCTTCCGGCTCCGCGGTCGAGGTGCGTGAGGCGGCCACCACCTGCTCGCCCCAGCGGTAGGGCGAGGTCAGGACCAGGGCGTCGTGAGGCGCGCCGTCGCCCTCGGGCCCGCCGCCGAGGTAGCTCAGGACGTCCGCGATCCGGGTCGAGCCGTGGCCCGGCAGCTCAAGGCTCGAGGTCGAGGTCGAGGCGGCCACCCGCCGGACCTGCACCGTGGCCGGCTGAGCGGACGGGTTGTACAGCCACAGCTCCGAGGTCCAGAAGGTGCCGTTGCGGCCCTCGGTGTGGGCCACTGCCGGCACCAGCTGCTCGTAGGTCGCGGGCTGCTCGCCGAGGGACCCGACGGCGATGGGAGCGCGCTCGTGGTCGACGAGGACGTCCATCATCCCGAGAGGATCGAGGCTGTCGTCGAGCCAAATCATGAAGGCGCCGTCTGGTGTCGTGAGGAACAGCTGCTCCCTTCGCGGGTGGAAGAAGAAGGTCTCGACCGTGGTCACGTCGTGGTCGAACGGCCAGAAGGTGAAGGTCGTTTGGTCGGTCGGCTGGCCGACGACCCCGTCCTCGATGGCCACCAGCTCCACGCCGTGGGGGGTGCCGCGCCAGAACGCGCGACGCTCGAGGTCGAGCGACAGGGTCGGCACCGGCCGGTCGGCGCCCCAGTCGTGCGGGTCGTAGTCGAGGGCCGGCAGCAGGGCAACCAGCTCGAGCCGGCCAGCCTCGTCGCGCCGCAGCAGCGGCCACGGCGCCTCGTCGGTGTACTCCAGCGGCAGGCCGCCGTCCGGCAGCGAGTAGAGCGGGCACTCCCGCGGCTCGAAGCCGACCGAGCCCATGATCCGGCACAGGGCGATGCCGTAGGTACCGGGCTCGAGGCCGAGCAGCTCGGCCTCCCTCGCCCCGACGACGGGACCCTGCAGGGCCAGGCCCACCGCCGCCGGGTCGGCGATGGGCGAGGTGCGACGGACGACGCGGAAGGTCCCGGGCTCGAGCTCGAGGTTTGCCGGCCAGGCCTGGAACACCACCAGCCCGTCGGCCGCGGCCAGCGCCGCGCCGCGGCCCAGACCGTGCACCCCGGGGTCGGCGTTGTAGACGAAGTAGCGCAGCCGCTCCCACTCGCCGGTATCCGGCTCGAAGGCCCACAGCCCGCGCAGGGTGGGGTCGGCGAGCAGCTCGTGGCTACGGACGGCCAGCACGCGGTCGGCGATGGCGTCCCAGTCCGGCTGCTCGGCCGCCACGGGCAGGGCCAGGGCGAACGTGACGAGCGAGAGGACGACGGCGGCGCGCATGGCTCACTCCTCCTCGCAGGGGGGGGTGCACGGTTGCTGGGTGGGACAGCTCACCAGGGAGGGAGAGCCAACCTCCGGGTAGCCGACCGCCTGAAAGGCGTCCCTGACCGAGAGCTGAATCTCCTCGGCACACGGGGGCTCCTCGTCGTTGTACAGGTCGAAGGTCGCCGCCATGGCCAGATGTGGGAGGTCGTCCCAGTCGGTCGTGCTGCCGTCCGCCAGCAGGGTCAGCACCCGGAACAGGATGTGAGCCGCCCGGTCGAGGCCGACACCAACCACGTCGATGTCGCAGCCCGTGCACGGCTGGATGTGCCCGTCCGCCAAATTCTGCCCGCTGTCGGCGAGGAGCTTGAACACCACGGCCAGCCGGTTGCCGTTGCTGTGCTGCTCAGTGTCGGAATTCGGCTCGCACCCCTCGTCCTCGACGTGGACCGAGTAGTGAATGCCGTCGGCGGCGCAGCTGTGAGCCGTGTCGAATGCGTCGGCAGCACGCAGCTTCTTCGACACGTTGTCAGCGTCCCAGTCCTCGCCGGCGATCCAGTCGTAGGTCTCGAACCCCGACCCCTCGTTGGTGTGGACCTTGTGCTCAACGAAATGGCCGATGACGTCCGCGAAGCCCTCGGCAATCTGGCACGGCTCGGGATCCTCAGGTGGGCACGGCATTGCTGCAAACTGCGCCGGGCTGTGCCAGTCCACGCCGTGGCCCCATTCGTGGGCGAGGATGTCGAGTGCGGCCGTCTGGGAGAAGTAGCCCTCCGCAGGCTTGTCAACGCCGACCGCGTTCATCGGCGCATCGGAGCCGTTGTCGGCCGGCATGAAGTACGCCCCGCCGTTGGTCGACCGGGTGTCGACGACGACCCGGGCGGTGCCGCAGGCGTCGTCGAGACCGCACCAGCCGAGATGCCCGCTGAAGACCTCCATGGTCTTCATGGTGTGAAACATGGCGTCGCCGGCCCACTGTCGCATCTTCTCGCTCGGTACGTACGCCTGGCCCTGCCTGGAGTTGCCCAGGTACGGGCCGTAGTGTGGGAATCCGTCGCGGACCTTCAGCCCGAGCCGCATGAAGTCGCCCGAATCCGGGAGCCCGCACTTGAGGTGGTGGTTGACGGACGACATCCGGTAGTAGACCTCGATCTTGGTCCCGTCGGCAAGCAGCATCGCGCCCTCGTGGGTGCAGGGGCCGTTGCACGACTCCTGGGGGAAGAAGTCGTAGCGGTAGTACTCGCACGACGGGCAGGAGTTCGCCGACAGCTCGCGGCGTCCGTCCTCGCCGCAGCTGTAGCTGCTCGGACCGCAGGCCAGGCTCGGGTTTTCCGGTTGAGCCCTGGCGGGGGAGTTCTCCGTGATCGGCGAGTTGCAGTCCGCGCACGGCCCTTGCCAGCACTCGGTCAGCGCCGCAGGGCTGACGGCGACCAGCGCGCCGGTCCCGGCGTCGAGGAGCACGTTCCACGGGTGGCGGCCCGCGTCCAGGGTCTGCACCAGCCAGCGGGCGCGAACGCCGCCGGCCGCGGCCGGCGCCGGGGCGAGGGTAAGCTCGGCGTGGTCGAGGAGGTTGGCGAGCGTCGCGGAACCCCAGGCCGCCGGGCTGCCGAGCGCGAAGCCCGGCCAGGTCGCGAGGCCGCCCTGGGCCGCGGCGAACGCGCCCTCGGCGGTCGGCAGGGTCAGCGGCGGGTTGGCGGCGAGGTCGGTCAGCTGGGCCACGTTCG
>CAYTJW010000262.1:0-7001 GCA_964438135.1 uncultured Thermoanaerobaculia bacterium | reverse complement strand
GGGTCGTCGGCGTGTCCTCCACCGCCTCGTGCAACCAGGCGGCGGCGATCGTCTCCTCGTCGTCGGTCACCCCGGCGACGATCTCCGCCACCCGCTTGAGGAGGGTCTGGTGAGGGCTGCGGCCGTAGGGGCGACGCTGGGCGATCCGCTCCCCGCCGGCGGTGGCGAGCGCCGCGGCCCTCGCCGCCAGCGAGCGTGCCCCCTGGGTGTCCGTCCCCGAGCCCATCGTCCCCCCTCGCTCGCGGGCACCCCTCCGTCCCCCGCCCGAGCCCGGCCGAGTCGGGGAGTGTACCCGAGCGCGGGCCGGGGCGGCCACCGCCGGCCGCGCCCCGCCCTTGCGACGGGGGGCGGTGCGGGCTAGGCTTGCGCACGTGCAGCCGAAGGGCCCCGGCACGGTGGCGGTGGTCGACGACGAGGCGGTCGTCCTCGAGACGGTGGGTTTCGCCCTCCGCCGCGAGGGCTACCAGGTCGAGTGCTACGCCGACGGGCTGGCGGCCTGGGAGCGGTTCCAGCTCGCCCTGCCCGACGTGGCCGTGCTCGACATCAAGATGCCGCGCATGGACGGCCTCGAGCTGTGCCGGCGGCTGCGCGGCCGGTCCGACGCCCTGCCGATCATCTTCCTGAGCTCCCGGGACGAGGAGTTCGACCGCGTCCTCGGCCTCGAGCTCGGCGCCGACGACTACCTCTGCAAGCCGTTCTCCATGCGCGAGCTGATCGCCCGCGTCAAGGTGATGTTCCGCCGCCTCGGCGCGACGCGCGAGGCCGCGACCGCCTCGCCCGAGGAGGTGCTGCGCCACGGCGAGCTCGAGCTCGACCTGCGCCGGTACACCGTGACCTGGGCCGGCTCGCCGGTGCCCCTGACCGTGACCGAGTTCCTGATCCTGCGGGCGCTGGTCCGCCACCCGGGTCACGTCAAGACCCGCCAGCAGCTCCTCGACGAGGGCTACCCCCACGACGCCTTCGTCGCCGACCGCACGGTCGACAGCCACATCAAGCGGCTGCGCCGCAAGCTCACCGCCGTGGCCCCTTCGTTCGACGGCATCGAGACCGTGATCGGCCTGGGCTACCGCTACCGGGTCGGGTGAGGTCCCCCGGCCCCCCGCTTCGCCCGCGGCCGCCGCCGACGACCCGCTCCGACCGCCGACGCGCTACCATCGCCCCATGGCCGTCCGCCTCGGCTTCGCGCTGTCCAGGATCTGGGTCCGGCTGCTGGCCTTCAACGTCCTGCTGGTGTTCGTGCCGGTGGCCGGGGTGCTGTTCCTCGACACCTACGAGGAGCACCTGCTCGCCGCGCAGGAGCGGACCATGGTCCAGGAGGCACGGCTCCTGGCGGCGGCCCTCGAGACCACCGGCCGACTGGACGTGCGCGACGCGACCGCGATCCTCCTCCGCCTCGGCCAGCGCCACGAGGCCAGGTTGCGGGTGGTCGACGCCCACGGCCTCCTCCTCGCCGACTCGGCCCGGCTCGGACCCCGTCTCGGCGCCGAGGACGACAGCACCCGGCGGCCGGAGCAGGCGTCGCCGCGGCGCTCCTGGCTCTACCGGCTGGGCTCGGCGCCGGTCCGCCTGCTGCGGTGGTCCTTCGGCGAGCCGCGCGAGCTGCCGGTGCACGACCTCTACGACGAGTCCGCGACCCTCCTCGGTCCCGAGGTGCAGCGCGCCCTCGACGGGCGCTACGGCGCCGCCACCCGCCTGGTCCCGGGCGAGACGCGGCCGACCGTCACCCTGTACAGCGCCATCCCGATCTGGGCCGACGACCGCTCCGTGGTCGGCGCCGTGCTGGTCTCGAAGTCCACCGACCGCATCCTCCGCACCCTCGACGCGGTCCGCCTGGGGGTGTTCCGCGTGTTCCTGGCGAGCCTCGCGGCCGCGGTGGTGCTGAGCCTGCTCCTCGCCACCACCATCGCCCGCCCCCTCGCCCGCCTCCGCCACCAGGCCGAGGCGATCCTCGACCGGCGCGGCCGCCTCCGCGGTCTGTTTCACCCCAGCCGCCGCCCCGACGAGATCGGCGACCTGGAGCGGGCGCTGGCCGAGCTGACCCGCCGCCTCGACGAGCACCTGCAGCGCACCGAGGCGTTCGCCGCCGACGTCGCCCACGAGCTCCGCAACCCCCTCGCCTCGATCCGCTCCGCCACCGAGATGGGGGCCGAGGTGGACGACGAGACCGCCCGCCGCCGTTTCCTCGAGCTGACCCAGGGCGCGGTCGCCCGCATGGAGCGTCTCCTCCACGGGGCGCGCGAGGTGTCCCGCATCGACGCGCTCCTCGACACCGAGGAACGCCAGCCGGTCGACCTGGCGGAGCTGCTCGAGGAGGTCGTCGGCGGCCTCCGCCAGCGCCTCGGCGGGGGGGGGCCGCAGCTCCTCCTGGCCATCTCAGCCGGCGCCGTGGTGTCCGCCTCCGCCGACCGCCTGACGCAGGTGGTCGACAACCTGCTCGACAACGCCGCCAGCTTCTCCCCCCCTGGCGGCACCCTGACCGTGTCCCTGACCAGCCGTGGCCCGAGCGCGGTGCTGACCGTGGCGGACCAGGGCCCCGGCATCCCGGCCGGGCACCTGGAGCGGGTGTTCGACCGCTTCTTCTCCTACCGCCCCGACCAGCCGCAGGCCGCCGCTCACAGCGGCCTCGGCCTCGCCATCGTCAAGGCGATCGTCGAGGGGTACGGCGGCGCCGTGGCAGCCCGCAATCGCCCGGCCGGCGGCGCCGAGGTGGAGGTGGTGCTGCCCCGGGTCGGGTAGCTGCCGCCCGCCGCCGTGCGGCCGGGGCCGCCGTGCGCCGGACGCCCGTCGCTGCCGTTCTCGCCCTACGCCGAGCTGCGCCGCGGCTGACCGACGACGTCGCCCGCGCCCAGCTCCAGGGTCGAGGAGCGGCTGAGGTCGAGGCCCGCCGCCAGCGCGTCGCGCTCCTGTGCCCCGACCCGTTCGAACTGGAGACCGGCGAAGTAGAGCAGCCGGGCGCCGTCGGCGCCCGCCACGGCCCGGGCGCGGCAGCGACGCACCTCGGCCCGCAGCTGGACCACGCCGACCACGGTCGGGATGGCGACCTCGCACACCGTGCCCGGGCGGAGCGAAGAGGAGAGCTCGAGCTGGACCCCGCCCTGCGACACGTCGACGATGCGCGCGTGGATCAGCGAGCGGACCCGCCCGTAGACCGGGCTCGGGGCGGCGTACCGCGGGTGCTCTCTCCGCTCGGCCATCGGCTCCTCCGGCTACGACCGAACCGAGTGTACTCGATCCCTGCGGCCGACGCCAGGGGGGTGACCCGCTGCCACCCGACCGCTCCCCGGTCCCCGGTCCCCGGTGTACCATCGCCGCCATGACCGACTCCCCCCTCCCCGTGCTCGTCTACCGCGGCGAGGAGCTCGCCCGGTACGGCTTCCCGGATGGCCACCCCTTCGCCTGCAGCCGCCAGGACCGCTTCTGGGTCGAGCTGGAGCGGCTCGGGCTCGACCGCCGGGTCAGCCTGCGGCCGCCGCGGCGGGCGACTCGGGCCGAGATCGGGGCCTTCCACAGCCCGGAGTACGTCGACCGGGTGGCCCGCCAGTCGGAGATCGGCGAGGGTTTCCTCGACGACGGCGACACGCCCGTCTCCCCCGGTCTGTTCGAGGCGGCGTCGGCCGTGGTCGGCAGCGTCCTCGACGCGCTCGAGCGCCTGGTCGCGGGCGAGGCGCGGCGGGCCTTCGTGCCGATCGCCGGCCTCCACCACGCCCACCGCGACGCGGCCAGCGGCTTCTGCGTCTTCAACGACATCGCCGTGGCGGTCGTCACCCTGCGCGCCCGTCACGGCCTGCGGCGCCTCGCCTACGTCGACATCGACGCCCACCACGGCGACGGCGTCTTCCACGCCTTCGAGGACGACCCCGACCTGTGGATCGCCGACATCCACCAGGACGGCCGGTTCCTCTTCCCCGGCACCGGTGCCGCCGACGAGCGTGGGCGCGGCGCCGCGGCCGGCACCAAGCTGAACCTGCCCCTGCTGCCGGGAGCCGGCGACCGCGAGTTCCTCGCCGCCTTCCGGGAGGTCGCCCACCACGTCGAGGCCGCCGAGCCCGAGCTGATCCTGTTCCAGTGCGGCGCCGACGGCCTCTCCGGCGACCCCCTCGCCGACCTCTCCTGGAGCGCCCGCGCGCACGAGATCGCCACCAGCATCCTGTGCGCCATCGCCAACCGCACCGGCCGCGGCCGCCTGCTCGCGCTCGGCGGGGGCGGCTACGACCCGGACAACATCGCCGCGGCCTGGAGCACGGTGGTGGCGAGGCTGGTCGACGCCGAGTGACGCCGCCGGGCGGCGAGGGGCGCCCCGGCCAGCCAACGGCGGCTCAGCCGTCGCGCTCGTCCGACAGGTCGACCATGGTGTCGTCGCGGGCGTAGGACCTGGTGCGCAGCGAGCGGCGGTGCTGCAGCTCCTCGAGCTGCCCGAGCAGGCCGCGCAGGCGGCCGAGCTGGGCGAAGACGCTGTCCAGGCCGGCCTCGAGCTCGCTCGGTCTGAGGCGCAGGATCTCCAGCCGGCTCTGCACGACCTGCAACGGCTGCCGCAGCTCGTGCAGGATCCCGACCGTCAGCTGGCGGGCGATCTCCATGCGCTCCCGCTCGCGGCGGTGGGCGAGGACCTGTCGCCACTTGCCGAGCGAGTACACCAACCCGCCCGCGGCCAGGGCGACGGTGCCGAGGAACCACCACGACCGCCAGAACGGCGCCGCCACGTCCAGCACCACCACCGCCGGCTCCGGGCTGCACAGGCCGGAGCCGCTGCACGCCTCGACCACGAAGCGGTAGCAGCCCGGCCGCAGGTTGGTGTAGTTGACCTCGCGCCGGGCGCCGGCGTCGACCCACTCCTCCTCCAGGCCCTCCAGCCGGTAGCGGTAGGCGAGCGACCGCGGGGCGGTGAACGCCAGGCCGACGTAGCGAACCTGCACCCGCCGCGCGCCCGGGCGGAGCCGCACCGGGTCGTCGAGGGGGACGCTCTCCCGGTCCACCTCGAGCTGCTCCACCATGACCAGCGGCGGCACCCGCCCGAGCTCGACCCGCTGCGGGTCGAGCACGGCCAGGCCCTGGACCGTGCCGATCCAGAGGCGACCGTCCCTGCCCTTCCAGCCGGCGGGGGTGTAGCCGCCGTTGCACTCGAGGTTGCCGACCCCCGGCTCGCGCCCGAACACGTCGCAGGGGATCCGCGCCAGGCGGCCGTCGGCAAAGGCGGCGAGGGCCTCCAGGCTGACGCGGAAGACGCCGCGGTTGCAGGTCAGCCACAGCAACCCGTCGCGCTCGAGCAGGGCGAAGACCTTGTCCGACCAGAGGCCGTCGCGCTCGCGGAAGGCCGTCACGGCGCCACCGCGCAGGCGGAGCAGACCGGTGCCGCTGGTGCCGACCCAGATCGAGCCGGCCGGGTCCTGCCAGAAGGCGCGGACGTACGCCCGGTCGAGGTCGGGGTGGCGCGCCACCGGCGCCGCCCGGTCGCCGACCACGCGG
This sequence comes from uncultured Thermoanaerobaculia bacterium, assembly GCA_964438135.1. Lineage (GTDB taxonomy): Bacteria > Acidobacteriota > Thermoanaerobaculia > Thermoanaerobaculales > Sulfomarinibacteraceae > CAYTJW01. Next base: position 1,538 of record CAYTJW010000262.1, on the reverse strand, counting down.
CAGACGCCGCGCCCGTCGGTGCCGACCAGCATCGCGCCGCTCGCCTCCTCGCGCAGCGTCACCACGTAGTCGCTGGTCAGCCCGTCGGCCACGGTCAGGTGCTCGAGGGCGCCGTGCCGCGAGCGGAACACGCCGTGGCCGTAGGTGCCGACCCAGACCACGCCGGCCCGGTCCTCGACCATCGCCCGGACGTCGAAGCGGCCGGGCAGCTCGACCGGGGTGAAGGCGCCGTCGGCCCCGACCACCGCCAGTCCGCCGCGAGTGCCGACCCAGACGCGGCCGGAGCGGTCCTCGAGGAGGGACTGGACTGCCTCGTCCGGCAGCCCGTCGGCGACGTGGAAGCTGCGCACCGCTCCCCGGTCGACCAGGTTGAGGCCGCTCTCCCAGGTCCCGGCCCACACCCGCCCGAAGCGGTCCTCGAGCACCGCCGAGACGACGTCGCTCGACAGCCCGTCGCGGGTGGTGTAGAGGGCCAGGCCGTAGTCCTGCAACCGGTTCAGCCCGCCGCCCAGGGTCCCCACCCAGAGGTTGCCTTCGCGGTCGCGGAGGATCGAGGTCACGCTCTGCTCGGACAGGCCGTCGGCGGCGGTGAAGGCCGCGAACCGGCCGTCGAGGAACCGGTTCAGGCCGCCGTTCGCGGTGCCGACCCAGACCGCCCCGTCGCCGTCCACCCACAGGCCCTGGCAGCGGCGGCTGGAGAGGCCGTCGGCCTCGGTGAAGGTGCGGAAGCGCTGCCCGTCGAGCACGGCCAGCCCGGCGAAGGTCGCGACCCACAGGCGACCGTCCCGGTCGACGGCCAGGGCGTTGACCTGGTCGGCGGGGAGACCGTCGGCGGTCGCGAAACGACGGACCTGGTCCCCCTCCAGCCGCAGCAGGCCGGCGCTGTACGTGCCGACCCACAGCGCCCCGCTCGAGGGGTCCGCGGCCAGAGCCGAGACGTAGGGGTCGGACAGGCCGAGGCGGGCGCCGAACGGCACGGCGCGGCCGTCGACGATCTGGTCGAGGCCGCCCCTGGTGCCGACCCAGACCCGGCCCTCGCGGTCCACCGCCAGCGCCTGCACCGACGGGTGGGACAGCCCCTCGGCGGTCGAGATCGACGCCGGCTCGCCCGCCCCGAGGCGCACCAGCCCGTCGGCCGTGCCGACCCACAGGGTCCGGTCCCGGCCCTCGGCCAGCGCGTACACGCGGCTGTGGCGGAAGGCGGGGCAGCTCCGCACCGACAAGACCGCGAACTCGATCCCGTCGAAGCGGGCCAGACCCTCTTGCGTGCCGACCCAGAGGAAGCCGTCGGCGGTCTGCGCGATCGCTGCCACGTGGTTCTGCGGCAGCCCGTCCTCCAGCTGCCAGGAGCGGGCGACGAGGTTGCGGAGGTGGCTGCCGGCCGGGACGGGCGCCCCCCCGGCCACGCCTGCGGCCAGCAGCGACGCCACCGCCGCCGACAGGACAACCCTCCCGGCCCGCGACCTCGACGAGGTCGGCACGGGTCGATTGTCGCCCGGGCCGGGACGGGTGGCTGTGGCGGGGATCACGGTCCCGCG
>CAYTJW010000261.1:0-7002 GCA_964438135.1 uncultured Thermoanaerobaculia bacterium | reverse complement strand
GGACGCCGATCTGCCCGCCATGGCGGCGCTTCTCGGTCGGCACCGCCTGCGACGTGCCGTCGAGCACGCCTCGGCGCCGCCTCCCCGCGAATCACCACCCTGACAGGCACCTCGACGCCCTCGCGACGCACCCCGGTGAGACATCCGGGCCAGCCCGGGGAGGAGGCGGGGCCGGGGGCCGGGGCGATCCCCCGCTCGGCCTCAGGCCGCGGGCTCGCCGCCCGCGACGATCCGCCCGTCGCGGATCTCGACCACCCGCGAGGCGCGCCGCGCCAGGGCCGGGTCGTGGGTGACGACGAGGATGGTGGTGCCCTGCCGCCACAGCTCCTCGAACAGGCCCATGATGTCGCCGCCCGAGCTGGTGTCGAGGTTGCCGGTCGGCTCGTCGGCGAGGACGATGTCGGGCCGCATGGCCAGGGCGCGGGCGATGGCGACGCGCTGCATCTGCCCGCCCGACAGCTCGGTCGGCCGGTGGCCGGCCCGGTCGGCGAGGCCGACCCGGTCGAGCAGCTCCGCGACCCGCTCCCGGCGCGCCCGGGCCGCGACGCCGCCGAACAGGAGCGGCAGCTCGACGTTGGCGAAGGCGGTGAGGTGGGGGAGCAGGTTGAAGCTCTGGAAGACGAAGCCGATGCGACGGTTGCGGATGTCCGCCAGGCGGTCGCGGTCGAGACCCTCGACCGTCTCGCCGCGCAGGAGGTAGGACCCCTCGGTGGGGGTGTCGAGGCAGCCGATCAGGTTCATCAGGGTCGACTTGCCGGAGCCCGAGGGGCCGACCAGGGCCGCCATCTCGCCCTGGCGGACGACGAGGTCGACCCCGCACAGGGCCTCCACCCGCACCGTGCCGGTGTCGTAGACCTTGCGGATGCCGCGCATGCGGATGACCTCGTCCGGGCTCGCCGCGGTCTCCGCGGGGGGCTGGCCGTTGCGGCGGAAGCTCGGGAACGCCATCACGGTGGTCTCGCCTCCTACTCGTAGCGGAGCGTCTCCGCCGGGTCGACCGAGGCGGCGCGGCGGGCCGGGAAGTAGCCGGCGAGGAGGCCGACCAGCCCCAGCAGCGCCGCGGTGCCGAGGCCGACGGCCGGGGAGAGCCGCGGCCTGCCGATCATCTCCAGCGCCAGGTTGCCGCCGGTGGGGATCCGGCCGAGCGCCCACACCACGGACGCCGCGATCGCCAGGCCGAGCGCGCCGCCGAGGACGGTGAACGACAGGGCCTCGAGGACGACCGGCAGGGTGATCCAGGAGCGGCGGGCGCCGAGCGCCATCTTGACGCCGATCTCGCGGGTCCGCTCCCGCACCACCGCGACCATGATGTTGGCGACGCCGATGCCGCCCACCAGGAGCGTCAGGGCGCCGACGACCGCCAGGAAGAGCTCGAGGCCGACCAGGAAGGCGGCGAAGGTGCGGGTCGTCTCGACCGTGTCCCAGACCCCGAACACCTTGTCGTCGTCCGGGTCGAAGGCGTGGCGCGCGGACAGCGCCCGCTTGACCCCGGCCAGGGCGGCGCCCATCAGCTCCGGCCGGGTCGGCTTGAGCACGATCACGTCCAGCAGCTGGCGGCCGAACTGGGCCTCGAAGGTGGTGATCGGGATGACCGCGTGGTCCGAGTCCATGCCGCCGTAGTTGCCCATCATCAGCTTGTGCACCAGGACCCCGACCACGGTGTAGGGGACCTGGTCGAGGAGCGCCTGGCGGCCGACCGGGTCATCGGTGCCGAAGAGCTTGGTCGCCAGCTCGTCGCCGATGAACACCACCCGGCGCTTGAGGCGCTCGTCGAGGGGGTCGAGGAAGCGGCCGCCGGGGGCCGGGATCTGGTTGCGGAGCTCGCCGTACTGCCAGTGCACGCCGCGCACGTGGGCGTTGACGGTGGTGCCGCCGGAGGTCATGTTGACGCCCCACTGCTGCATCTCGCCGCACGCCCCGGCCAGCTCCGGCACCCGGCGGCGGATCAGCTCCACGTCCTCCCGGCGGACCTGGATCGGCCTCCCCTCGGGCAGCCCCTGCCACGGTCGGCCGGTCTGACCCGGCCACAGCACGGCCAGGTTCTCGCCCATGCCGCGCTGGTTCCTGGCCAGCTGGTGGTGCAGGCCCTGGCCGAAGGCGAGCAGGAGCAGGATCGCCACCGTCCCCCAGGCGATGCCGGCGACGGTCAGGGCCGCGCGCTTGCGCTCGACCCCCGAGGAGGAGAGGAGCAGGCGGAGGACGAGGAGCGGGCGCATGGCGACCTACAGCTTCATGGCCACGACCGGGTCGAGGTTGGCGGCGCGCCGGGCCGGGAAGAAGCCGGCCAGGAAGCCGACCGTGCCCAGGATGGCGACGGTGAGCACGCCGACACCGGAGGAGATGCGCGGCGTCCCCACGTACTGCTGCAGGCCGGTCAGGGGCAGGGCGACGCAGATCCCCTGGGCGACCATGAGGCCGACGGCGCCGCCCGCGGCGGTCACCAGCAGGCTCTCGAGCAGGAGCTGGAGGAGGATCGAGCGGTGGCGGGCGCCGAGGGCCATCTTGACGCCGATCTCCCGCGTCCGCTCCTCGACCACCACGCCCATGATGTTCGACACGCCGATGCCGCCCACGACCAGGGTCAGGGAGCCGACGATGCCGAGGAAGAGCTTGAACGCCAGCATGAAGGTGTCCATGAACTGGAACATCTCGGTGGTGTCCCAGAGCATGACCGCGTCGGCGTCGTGGGGGTCGAAGCGGAGGCGGCGGGCGAGGGCCTGGACGACCTCCCGCTTGACCTCGGCGGTGCGGGCGAGGTCCGCGGCCTGGAAGATGAAGTTCTCCACGTAGGGGTTGCCGGTCATGCCGCGCAGGGTCGCGGCGGGGACGTAGACCATGCGCTCGTCGCGGCCGCTGTAGTTCGAGTTCTGCTCCTTGGGGACCATGACGCCGACGACCAGGAAGGGGGAGCTGCCGAGGGTCACGGTCGCCCCGACCGGGTCCTCCTCGCCGAACACCTCGGCCGCGATCTTGTCGCCGAGGAAGGCGACCCGGCGGCGCTGGGCCTGGTCGAGCGGGTTCAGGAACCGGCTGCCGGCGCGCGGGATCAGCGTCCTCATGTCGCCGAACACCGGCGCCACGCCGGCGACGGTGGCCGACAGGTTGCGGTCCCGGTAGCGGAGGTGGAGCTCGGCGCGCAGCTCCTCCGAGATCCCCCGCAGGCCCTGGACCCGGGCCCGCACCAGCGCCATGTCGTCGACCGAGACCCGCACCGGTCGGCCCTTGCCGAGCCCCTCGAAGGGCAGGGAGGTGCGCATCGGGAAGCCGATGACGATGCCGTCGCCGAGGCCGCGCATGTCGGCCAGCATCTTGCGGTGGACGCCCTGGCCGAAGGCGAGCAGCAGGCTCACCGCCAGGGTCCCCCAGAGGATCCCGAGGGTGGTGAGGAAGGTCCTCGTCCGCTGCGACCTCACGTCGCGGAGGAGCTGGGCGAGGGTGGAGCGGAGCAGCACGGGGTCGACCCTCACCGCGCCCGGCTCACACCGGGCGGGGCGGCCGCTGGACCACCCGGTCGCCGACGGCGAGCCCGGACACGATCTCGACGTTGAGGCCGTCCGACAGCCCGAGCTCGACCTCCACCTTGCGCGGCTCCGCGGCCGGGTCAGCGGCCGGGACCTCGACCGAGGTCGTGGCCCCGTCGTGCTCGAACAGCACCAGCCGCTCCGGCAGCAGCGCCACGTCGTGCTTCTCGCGGATGACGAGGTCGGCATTGGCGGAGTAGCCGGCCCGCAGGAGGACCCCGGCGGCGGGCGCGAGCTCGATCTCGACGTCGAACAGGCGGGCGTTGCTCTCGGTCCTGGCCTGGGGGGCAATGCGGCTCAGGCGGCCGCGCACCTCGGCCTCGGGCAGGGCGCCGACCTTGAGCCTCGCCTCGAGACCCACCGCGAGCTTGCCGACGTCGATCTCGTCCACCGTGCCGCGGAAGATCAGGTCGCCCATGTCCGCCACGACTGCCAGCTCGGTGCCCTCCTGGTAGGAGGTGAGCGGCACCACCGGGTCGCCCGGCGCCACCGACCGGGACAGGACGGTGCCCGCGGCGGGGGCGCGGATCACCGACTCCATCTGCGCCCCCCGGCCGGCGATGCGGCCCTGGCGGGTGAGCTCCTGGTGGTCCCGGGCCCGCTCGAGGGCGACCCGGGCCTGGTCGAAGGCGGCCTGGCCGCTGTCGAGGTCAGCGGCGGCGAGGATGCCCTGCCCGACCAGCTGGCGGGTCCGCTCGAGGTCGGCGCGGGCCTTGTCGTAGGCGGCCTGGGCGGCCTCCACCGTCCAGTCGACCTCGGTCAGCTCGAGCGGCGTCGGGTCGGGAGCGATCTCGAACAGGGGGTCGCCCTCGCGCACGCGGTCGCCGACCTCGACCAGGCAGCGTCGGACGATGCCCGGGATCTTGGACTTGACGTGGAAGCGCAGCCGCGGCTCGACCTGGCCCACCGCCACCGCCTTCTCGGTGATCGAGCCGGCCGTGACCTCGACCAGGGTCAGGCCGCCCCCGTCGTCGCCGTCGCCGCGCCACAGGGCCCAGACCGCGGCGGCGAGACCGGTTGCCACGAGCAGGATCACGAGCCACCTGACGAGCTTCCTCATCGACCCTCGGAGCCTCCGTTCGGAGGAGGATACGCTGCCGGGCCGGCGGAGGTTCTCGCCCTGGGGCGGCGAGGCCGTGGCGAGCTCCCGGCGGTACAATGCCCCGCCCCGGCCGGTCGGCTGCGGGGAGGAGCGAGCCATGCGCCTGAGCACGCGGAGCGGCCTGCGCTACCACCACGTCGGCATCCCCACCACCACCCCGCGCGCCGGCGAGACCCACCTCGAGGAGCTGGGCGTGCACGTCGTCGGCTTCGACACCAGCCCGTTCGGCGTCGAGTGGATGCGCTTCGAGCCACACTGCCGGGTGCCGGACCTGGTGCGGACCGTGCCCCACGTGGCGTTCGTGGTCGACGACCTCGAGGCGGCCATCGCCGGCCGCGAGGTGCTGATCGCGCCCAACCGGCCGAGCGAGGGGGTGACGGTGGCCTTCGTCGTCGACTGCGGCGCGCCGGTCGAGCTGCTCCAGTTCGACGACCCGGAGCACGAGGTGTGGCCGGGGGAGAGGGCGCCGGGGTGACGGTCGAAGGTCGCGGCCCCCGCCGAGCCGGGGGCGCGGTCGCGGCGGGGCGGTGGTAGACTCCGTCTCAGGCTGGCGGGACCACTCTCACCCGACGAAGGCGAGCGGCAGGCGGAGGGGCGCGATGGGACTGGGCGGCATCGAACGGCGGCGCGGGCGGCTGGTTCAGTTCCTGATCGTGCTGATCATGGCCTTCCTGACCCTGATCCTGGCGGTGACCTGGCGCAGCGAGCAGACCGCCCTGGTCAAGGCCCTGGTGGTGCTCTCCCTGGTGGCCTGCCTCTATGCCATGGCCCAGGAGCGACGTCTCAAGCGGCGCCACGACGAGCTCCTGCTGGAGGTGGCCGGGGTCAGGGAGCAGGTCGGCAAGCTCGACGAGCGGCTGCGGACCGAGAAGGTCGAGTTCGTCAGGCTGGAGAACCGCCTCAAGGAGCTGACCTCGCTCTACCGGGCGATCAGCGCGGTCAACGCCGTGGCCGACCCCGAGGACACCTTCGACGCCGTGCTGATCGCCGCCGTCGAGCTGGTGGGCGGGAACTGCGGCTCGCTGATGATGGTCGACGCCGGGCGGGAGCGGCTCTCCTTCGCCGCCGCGATCGGCCTCGACGAGGCGGTCGTCGCCCGCTCCGGCCAGAGGGTCGGGGAAGGCATCGCCGGCTGGGTGGCCGAGCACGGCGAGCCGGTGCTGCTCAACGGCGTTGTCGAGGAGCACCCCGAGTTCGTCAACGTCGTGCCGCGCGAGCCCGAGCTGGACGTGGCGATCTCGATCCCCCTCCGACTGGGCAGCACGACCGTCGGCGTGCTCAACCTGGGCTCGACCGTGGAGGCCCGCAAGCGCGCCTTCTCCAACGACGAGCTGCGCTTCGCCTACATCTTCGCCCAGCACGCCGCGGTTGCCATCGAGCGCGCCCAGCTGCTCGGCGAGCGCCAGCGCCTGCGGCAGATGATCGCCGGCTGACGCCGGCCGGGTGTCAGGGCGCCGCGCTCGACCAGCGCGAGGTGTCGCCGGTCTCGAACCGGTCCTCGAAGAGGAGGCCCCCCGGCAGGCAGGCGCCGGCGATGGCGGTGACGTTGACCTGGTAGAAGCCGGTGTCGTTCTCGAGCTGGTCCCGCACCTGCAGCCGGAAGGGCCCGCTCGCGGCGGCCAGCGGGCCGCAGTCGAGCTGCTGGGCGAGGGTGAACGAGCCGCAGGCCGAGGCCGGCTCGCCGAGCCCGTCGACGAGCCGCCACTCCGGCTTGCCCCAGAAGGCGTCGACGCCGGTGACGCCGACCGTGACCGTGGTGGCGTCACTGACGTCGAACCAGAACAGGTCGCTGTCGACCACGTCGTCGACCGCCCCGTCGACCGAGACGTCGCACTGCGCCGAGGTGTTGTCGCACGCCACCGAGGGGGTGAGCCGCTGCAGGTGGACGTGGTAGCCGCCGGTGTCGTTCTGCAGGAAGTCCCGGACCTGGACCCGGTAGGGCCCGCTGGCCGCGGTCAGCGGCCCGCAGTCCTGGTGCTGGAGGAGGGTGAAGGAGCCGCAGGCCGACGCCGCGCTGCCCGAGCCGTCGAGGAGCCGCCACTCCGGCTTGCCCCAGAAGGCCCCGAGCCCGGACACGGTGACGGCGACCACCTCCCCGTCGACCACGTCGAAGGCGAACAGGTCGGTGTCGGTCGGGGTGTCGACCGCCGCCGCGACGGGGAGGTCGCAGGGCAGCGCGACCTCCTCCGCCGCCGCAGCACCGGCGACCGCGAGCCACATCGCCACGAGCACGACGTTCCTCATCGCTCCGTACCTCCCTCTCTCTGCGCCCCGCTCCCGAAGCCCCCGGCCTCGACCGAGGTGGTCGGCTGACCGGGGCCCGCCGGCCGGGCCGCGGCGGGCAGGGCGAGGAGCGCGGCCGCGGCCAGCGCCGCCAGC
>CAYTJW010000260.1:0-7006 GCA_964438135.1 uncultured Thermoanaerobaculia bacterium | reverse complement strand
AGCTTGTCGGCGGGTTGCTCCAGCAACCGCAGCAAACCGCGTGCGTCGCCGTCGGCGCGCAGCCGTGCGACGTCGGTGGAGACCCGGCGCAGGAACGGGAACACGAGCTCTCGACCTCTCCCCAGCCCGGGGCGGCCGCGGTCAGCGGCCCGGCCGCAGCCGGGGGTGCGCCACCAAGCATAGCGCGCCTCGCGCTCGATGGGGAGGTGGAGCGCGGCGGGGGCGCCCCGACTCGACCCGCTGCACCGATCCTGTTAGGATGACCGCAGTGGCGGGCGGAGATTGCGGCGGAGCCTGAGACCTTCCCTGGTGGGAAGGTCTTGTTGCGGGGGGACGATGGCAGGGAAGAAACGGGCGAAGCGCACACTGCGGGTGCACGTGCTCGACCGGGCTTGCCTGGAGCGCACGGTGGCGCGCATGGCGGCCGAGATCGTCGAGCGCGACGGGGACGAGGTGATGCTGGTCGGGATCCACACCCGGGGCATCCCGCTCGCCGACCGCCTGGCCGCGGCCATCGCCTCGAGCAGCGGCCGCGCGGTCGCGGTGGGTCGGCTCGACATCACCCTGTACCGCGACGACGTCGGCCCGTGGCGGCCCGCGCACCGGCAACCGGTCCTCAAGGAGACCGTGCTGCCGGGACCGGTCGACGACCGGGTCATCTACCTCGTCGACGACGTGCTCTACACCGGTCGCACCGTGCGCGCCGCCCTCGACACGCTGATCGACTACGGTCGCCCCCGCGCGGTCCGGCTGGCGGTCCTGGTCGACCGCGGCCACCGCGAGCTGCCGATCGCCGCCGACGTGGTCGGCAGGGTGCTGGCGACGGGCGCGGCCGAGGACGTGCAGGTCCGGCTGGCGGAGGTCGACGGCGAGGACGGGGTGTGGATCGAAAAGGAGGCGGACGATGGCGGGTGAGAAGGCCCCGGCCCTCAAGGGCAAGGACCTGGTCGGGATCGCGCCGCTCGAGGCGGGGGAGATCCGCCTGATCCTCGACACGGCCGAGGAGCTGCTCGAGGTGGCGCGGCGGCCGATCAAGAAGGTGCCGGCGTTGCGCGGCCAGGTGGTGGTGAACCTGTTCATGGAGCCGTCGACCCGGACCCGCTTCTCGTTCGAGGTGGCGGAGAAGCGGCTCTCGGCCGACACGCTCAACTTCGCCCCCTCCTCGTCCTCGGTGACCAAGGGCGAGACCCTGTTCGACACCGCCCGCAACCTGATGGCCATGGCCCCCGACTTCATCGTCATGCGCCACCCCCAGTCCGGTGCCCCGCACCGCCTGGCGGAGATGATCCCGGCCTCGATCGTCAACGGCGGCGACGGGGTCAACGAGCACCCGACCCAGGCGCTGCTGGACGCCTTCACCATGCGGCGCCACTTCGGGCGCCTCGAGGGGCTCGTCGTGGTCATCGCCGGCGACATCGCCCACTCCCGCGTGGCCAGGTCGAACATCTTCCTGCTGCGGAAGATGGGTGCCGAGGTCCGGGTCGTGGCGCCGGGCTCGCTGATGCCGCGGGAGGTGGACCGGCTGGGCGTCTCCACCCACCTGCGGCTGGAGCCGGCCCTCGACGGCGCCGACGTGGTCATGATGCTGCGCATCCAGCGCGAGCGGCAGGGCAAGGTGAACCTGCCGTCGGCGCGCGAGTACTACGACTTCTTCGGTCTGACCCCGGAGCGCCTCGCGCTGGCCGCGCCCCACGCCCTGGTCATGCACCCCGGGCCCATGAACCGGGGGGTCGAGATCGACTCGGCGGTGGCCGACGGGCCGCAGTCGGTGATCCTCGAGCAGGTCGCGAACGGCGTCGCCATCCGCATGGCGGTCCTGTTCCTTCTCGCCGGAGGCCGCAGTGAGCAGCCGTCTTCTCATCCGTAACGGTCGCGTGGTCGACCCCTCGCAGGGTCTCGACCAGGGCATGGACGTCCTGATCGAGGACGGCCTCGTCGCCGCCGTCGGCGAGCGCCTGGAGGCGCCGCCCCGGACCCGCGAGCTCGACGCCGCGGAGCTGGTGGTCGCGCCGGGGTTCATCGACCTCCACGTCCACCTGGGCGAGCCGGGCCACGAGCAGCGGGAGACCATCGAGACCGGCTGCCGCGCTGCCGTCGCCGGCGGTTTCACCGCCGTCTGCTGCGCGGCGGACACCGAGCCGGCCAACGACGACCCGGCGGTGACCCGCTTCATCCGCGAGCGGGCGGCGGCCGTCTCGCTGGCACGCGTCTACCCGCTCGGGGCGCTGTCCAAGGGGCGCTCGGGCACCGAGCTGGCCGAGCTCGGGGAGATGGTCCGGGAGGGGGCGGTGGCGATCTCCGACGCCGGCCGGCCGGTGCGCAGCGCCCTGCTCATGCGCCGCGGCCTGGAGTACGCCCGCAGCTTCGGCGTGCCGATCGCGGTGCACGAGGAGGACCTCGACCTGGTCGACGGCGGCTCGATGCACGAGGGCGAGGTCGCGACCCGGATCGGCCTGGCCGGCTCGCCGTCGGTGGCCGAGGAGGTGATGGTCGCGCGCGACATCCTGCTCGCCGAGTACACCTCCGGTCGCCTCCACCTCTGCCACCTGTCGACGCGCGGCAGCCTCGACCTGGTGCGGATGGCTCGCCGCAAGGGCGTCGACCTCAGCTGCGACGTGACCCCGCACCACTTCGCCCTGACCGACGAGGCGGTGGCGGCGGCGAGCTACGACCCCGACTGGAAGACCTCGCCGCCGCTGCGCTCGGCGGCCGACCGCGAGGCGGTGCTGCAGGCCATCTACGACGGGACCGTCGACGCCATCTCGAGCGACCACTCGCCCTGCCACGAGGACGAGAAGGAGCTCGACTTCGCCGAGGCGCCGGCCGGCGTCGCCGGCCTCGAGACAGCGGTCAGCCTGGCGGTCGACCGGTTGGTGCACGGCCGGGTGATCGGCGTCATGCAGCTGGTGCGGTTGCTCTCGACCCGACCGGCCCAGATCTTCAACCTCCCCGGCGGGACGCTCAGGGTCGGCAGCCCGGCGGACCTGACCCTGGTCGACCTCCGGGCGCGGCGGACGGTCGACCCGACGCGGTTCGCGTCCCGTGCCCGCAACACCCCCTTCGTCGGCATGCAGCTCAAGGGCGGCCCGGCCCTGACCATCGTCGGCGGCCGCGTCGTCTGGCAGGCGAGGTAGGCGGCGGAGCCCGGCCGGCCCGGGCCGGGCGGCGAGGAGGGGGCGGAGTGGTGGCAGACGCCAGCCGCGGTGAGCGGGACTGCAGCCTGGGGATGCTGGCTGGGAACCTGGTCGCCGCGCCGCTCGCGGCGCTGCTGGGGGGAGGGATCGTGGCGGCCCACCTGGTGGCGCACGGGGGGCTCGGCCCGAGCTTCGCGCCCCTGCCGTGGCTGGCGGTAGCGCTGCTGTTCCTCGCCGGGGTCGCCGTCCACGAGCTGCTGCACGCCGCCGGCTTCGTCCTCGGCGGCGCCGCCCCCGCGACCGTGCGCATCCGCGTCCACTGGCCGACGCTGACCCCCTATGCGACCTGCTCGACCCTGGTGTCGCCGCGCGCCTACCGGGTCGCGGGCGCCCTGCCCGGGGTGGCGCTCGGGCTCGTGCCGGCCGTGGTCGGCGTCGCCCTCGGCCAGGGGGCCCTGACCGTCTGGGGGGCGCTGTTCACCGGCCTCGCGGCGGGCGACTTCGTCGTCCTCTGGCTGATTCGCGACCTGCCGGCGGACGCCCTCGTCCAGGACCACCCGGCGCGGTTGGGGTGCCGGGTCGTGCCGCGCCCGGCCGGCGAGGGACCGGAAACGCCTCCTCCGGGTGACGCCCCGGCGCTCGGCGGCCACCTCGGCTGAGCTTTCCCCCGCCCCCTGATCCCTGGCCCCGGTTCTTGTGCTATCCTACCGCCCCACCGCACGACCCTCGTGCGGGACGTATCCTGCGAGGCCTGCCATGACCGATGAACCCCGTGACGTCAACGAGTTCGAGGAAGCGCTGCGCGGCAGCCTGGCTGCCCGCGACATCCAGGTCGGCGAGGTGATCCAAGGCACCATCGCCGCCATTCACGGCGACGTGGCCCTGGTCGACATCAGTGGCAAGTCGGAGGCCGTCCTCGACCGGACCGAGCTCGACGAGCTGGGCACCGGCGACCCGGTCGAGGTGCTGGTGGTGTCGGTCGGCGACGAGGTGCGGGTGTCGCGCCGCCAGGCGCTCGAGCTCCGCCTCAAGGAGCGGCTGGCCGAGGCCGTCGAGTCGGGAACGGCCGTCGACGGCAAGGTGGTGGGGCGGCGCAAGGGCGGCTTCGACGTCACCATCGCCGGCGTGCGCGGGTTCTGCCCGCTGTCACAGATCGACGACTCCCGCTCCGACGACGTCGACCGGCACCTCGGCCAGACCTACTCGTTCCGGGTCCTGGAGTACGACGCCGAGGCGCGCAAGCTGGTCGTGTCGCGGGCGGTCCTGCTCCGGGAGGAGAGGGCCCGCCTGCGCCAGGAGACCTGGGAGCGGGTGAAGCCGGGGGAGGTGGTGGAGGGGCGGGTGCGCTCTCTGACCGAGTTCGGCGCCTTCGTCGACCTCGGCGGCGTGGACGGCATGGTGCACGTGACCGAGATCAGCCACCGCCGCATCGGCCGGCCGGCCGACGTCCTCGCGGTGGGCGACGAGGTGCGGGTCAAGGTCCTGGAGGTGGACCGGGACAAGAAGCGGATCGCCCTGTCGATCAAGCAGCTCGAGCGCAACCCGTGGGATGACGCCGCGGCGCGCTTCCCGGCCAAGGGGCCGTTCACCGGCCGGGTGGTGCGCAAGGCCGCCTTCGGCGCCTTCGTCGAGCTCGAGCCGGGCGTCGACGGCCTGATCCACGTCAGCCAGCTGCCGCCCGGGGTCGAGCTGAACGCGCCGGAGCTGGAGGTGGGGGCGACGGTCGAGGGTTGGGTGCGCGACGTCGACGCCGAGCACCAGCGCATCGGCCTCACCCTGCGCCGGCTCCCGGACCACGACCCGTGGGAGCGCATCGAGATGCGCTACCAGGAGGGGCAGACGGTCGAGGGGGTGGTCGAGAACGGCGCCGACTTCGGCGTGTTCGTCGAGCTGGAGCCGGGCGTGTCGGCCCTGATCCCGACCTCCGAGCTGAGCCAGGAGCGGGACGTGGACCCGCGCACGGCCTTTGCCCCGGGCGACAAGGTCACCGCCAAGGTGCTGGCCGTCGACACCGAGCGGCGGCGGATCAGCCTGTCGCTGAAGGCGTACCGCCGCGACCAGGAGCGCCAGGAGTACGCGCAGCACATGCGCCAGGGGTCGGAGCGCCCGGCGGCGATGACGGGCTTCGGCCAGCAGCTCCTCGCGGCCCTCGGGCGGAGGAAAGAAGAGCAGTAGGTCGACGGCCGGCCGCCGGCCCGGGAGGATCGGGGATGACCATCCGCTGGGATTCGATCCGCTACCGGGGCGACGCGGCCGACGTCGACGAGCTGTTCGCGACCTACCGGGTCGAGGACTACCTGGCTGCGTTCGAGGAGAACGTCAGGCAGCGCGACCGCGGCATGCGCGAGGAGCTGCTCAAGAGCGGCGTTCGCCTCACGGAGCGCCTGTCGCCGCGCATCTACCGCATCTTCCACGACGTCTGCCAGCGGCTCGAGCTGGAGGCCACGGCCGAGGTGTTCTGCATCCCGGACGCCGAGGTCAACGCCTTCGCCCACCTCGAGGTGCGCGAGAAGGGCACGTCGTCGCTGGTGGGCGTCACCGCCGGGGCGCTCGAGAAGCTGGAGGACGGCGAGCTCCGCTCGATCCTCGGCCACGAGATGGGCCACTTCCTGTTCGGCAACAACCGCCTCAACGCCCTCATCTCCACCGACGAGGAGAACCCGTCGGCGACCGTCCTGCCGCCGCTCGGCGAGGCGTTGTTCCTGCGCTGGCGGAAGAAGGCCGAGATCAGCGCCGACCGGGTCGGGCTGCTGGCCAGCGGCGACTTCGAGGTCTCGGCCAAGGCGTTGCTGAAGGCGACCTTCGGCCTGTCGGAACGCAACCTCAACCTGGACGTGGAAGCCCTGCTGGCGCAGGTGGACGAGATCCGCGGCCGTCCGGAGCTGATGGACGAGGAGTTCGAGTCCCACCCGCTGCTGCCGATCCGCCTCAAGGCGCTGGAGCTGTTCGCGCGGTCCAGCGGCGCGGCGGCGGCGGGGTACCCGGTCGAGGGTGGCGGCGGCCTGGCCGACGCCGCCCTCGAGGACGCCGTCGACGAGCTGGTCCTCCTCACCCGGCGCTACCCGCGGGAGCCGCTCGAGGTGGCCAAGATGCGCGCCATCGCCCTCGGCGGCGCCCTCCTCCTCGGCGCCGACGGCGACATCTCGGACGACGAGGTGAAGATCCTCATCCAGGTGCTGCACCAGTTCACGGACGAGCCGGAGGGCGAGGTCGTCACCGACCGGGGCCAGATCCTGGAGCAGCTGCCGGCGGTCGCGCAGGCCCTGAGCCGGGACGGCGACGACGCCGTCAAGGGCTTCGTCCTGTCCCGTCTGGCCGACGTTGCCCTCGCCGACGGGGCGCTGATGGACGCCGAGGGCGAGGTGATCCTCAAGGTGGCGGAGATGCTGGGCGTGCCCTCCCGGGTGGCCTACTCGGTCATGGTGGGCGCGGCGCAGGCGGTCGGCTTCCGCACCGACGTCAAGCTCAACCGGATGGCGGAGAGGCTGCGGCAGTCGCTGCAGATGGGGCTCTCGGGCTCGCTCGCCAGGCGCGTGCGCGGCGGCAGGTAGGTCGCGGCGAGAGGCCCGGCGCGCCGGCAGCGACCGGTCGGGTCGCGAGGGCGGGCGGCTGGAGGCGACGGGCGGATTCGAACCGCCGCATGAGGACTTTGCAGGCCCTTGCCTTACCACTTGGCGACGTCGCCGCCGTTCGCGATTCTAGGTGCGACCCGTCCCCTTCGTCAAGGTCAAGGTCGGCTCGCGCGGCGCTCTGGCGTCGGCCGCCGAGGCTCAGAGCAAAGGGGTCGGGGGGGAAGGGGTGGAGCGGGAGACGGGATTTGAACCCGCGACGTCAACCTTGGCAAGGTTGCACTCTACCACTGAGTTACTCCC
>CAYTJW010000259.1:0-7014 GCA_964438135.1 uncultured Thermoanaerobaculia bacterium | reverse complement strand
CTGGCGCGCCGGGCGGACCCGCACCGCGCCGCGCAGGGTCGCGGCCAGCCGCAGGTGGGACCAGACCACCGCGCCCACGCCGAGCAGGCAGAAGCCGAGCCGGCTCAGCACGAACGGCAGGTCGAAGCCGATCCGGCCGGTGTTGTAGAACTCCACCCCGCGGTCGACCTTGAGCCAGGTCTCCTGCAGCCAGCGGAAGCCGCCCGGGTCGACCAGCATGAGCAGCCGGTTGAGGCGCGGGTCGAGCCAGCTCGGCGACCAGTTCCAGAAGAAGAACAGCGAGAACATCACCAGCGCCAGCGGCAGCACGAACACCAGCACCGGGCGGCGGGTGCGCTCGCCGATGGCGAAGCTGGTCCCGGCAACGAACAGGATGGCCGGAACGGCGAACGCCAGCGCCGGCACCAGGTAGCTGGCGAGGGCGAAGGGGCCGCGGATCTCCGCCGCCTCGGAGTCGGGGACGACGTGGTTGAAGAAGGCCATGGCCGCCAGGTGGACCGCGAGCACCCCCAGGAAGGCCGCGGTCACCGCCAGCAGCTTGCCCCACACGTACTCGCCGGCCTCGAGCGGGGTGGCGTGGAGCACCTCGCCGACCTTGAGCTCGTCGTCGCGGATCACGGCCATGCCGGCCAGCACGGCGACGAAGAAGCTGTAGAAGGCGAAGACCGAGATGGACAGGATGTAGCCGACCGAGAACTGGGACGTGATCCAGGCCTGCTGGCCGCCGACCGAGGTGTCCCCGGACTGGATCCTGGCCTCGCCCGAGGACAGCCCCCAGGACATCAGCACCATCGCCAGCACGAGGATCCACAGCATGGGCCGGCGCAGGTGCTGGCCGAGGTCGAGCCGTGCCACCGCGAGCGCCCGGCGCGGGCTCACGGCCGGCCCCCGCCCGTGCCGTCGCCGGCGCTGACCCCGTTGCCCTGGCGAACCAGGACCAGGTAGGCGTCCTCCAGGGTCGGCGGGACCGGCTCGAAGCCGGCCGGCGGCGAGCCGTCGGGCTCGTACACCCGCACCCGGTTGCGACCCTCGACCAGCACCGCCTGGGTGACCTGGCGGGAGCGCTGCAGCTCGGCCAGCTCGGCGGCGGTGACGGTGCCCTCCCAGATCCTGCCGTCGATCGCCTGGCGCGCCGCCGACGGTGAGGTCACGGTGACGATCTTGCCGCCGCGAACCACCGCGAAGCGCGCGCACAGCACGGCCACGTCCTCGACGATGTGGGTCGAGAGGATCACGGTCCGGTCCTCGGCCAGCTCGGCGAGCAGGCGGTAGAAGCGCAGCCGCTCCTCGGGGTCCAGCCCCGAGGTCGGCTCGTCGACGATGATCAGGCGCGGGTTGCCGGCGATGGCCTGGGCCAGGCCGAGCCGCTGCCGCATGCCGCCCGAGTACCCCTTGACCTTGCGCCGCGCGGCGAAGCCCAGGTTGACCCGCTCGAGCAGCTCGGCCGCGAGCCGCTCGAGCCCCTGCGGCGCCTGGACCCCCTTGAGGCGCAGCAGGTGCAGCAGCATGGCCTCGCCGGAGAGGTGCGGGTAGAAGCCGAACTCCTGCGGCAGGTAGCCGAGCACCGCCCAGACCCGCTCGGGGTGGGCGACCACGTCGACCCCGTCGAGCGTGACCGTGCCGGCGGTCGGCTCGAGCAGGCCGGCCAGGACCCGCATGAGGGTGGTCTTGCCGGCGCCGTTCGGCCCCAGCAGGCCGAACATCCCCGGCGGGACGTCGAGGTCCACGCCCTGCAGGGCGGCCACCGGCCCCGGGTAGACCTTGGTCAGCGAGCGGATCGACAGCATGCCGCACCTCCTCGAGGGGACGCTCGGGGGAACGCCCTCCCCAGGATACGGTCCGGGGGCGGTGCGGTTAGCCCGGATGTCTCACCGGGGTGCGTCGCGAGGGCGCCGAGATGCCTGTCAGGGTGGTGATTCGTAGGCAGGCGACGCCGAGGCGTACTCAACAGTACGTCGCAGGCGGCGCCGGCCGAGAAGCGCCGCCATGGCGGGCAGATCGGCGTCCGCAGTAGCAGCTCGGTGAGACATCCGGGTTAGCTGCCCGGGGTCGGGTCGGCGGCCTCGGCCTCGGCGCGCGCCTGCCGCCAGCCGCGCACGAGCTCCACCACCACCGGGATGACCGAGATGACGATGATGGCGAGGATAACGAAGGTGAAGTTGCGCTTGACCACCGGGATGTTGCCGAAGTAGTAGCCGCCGAGCACGAACGCCGCCACCCAGACCACGCCGCCGATGACGTTGTAGGCCAGGAAGCGCGCGTAGCTCATGGTGCCGACGCCGGCCACGAACGGGGCGAAGGTGCGGATGATGGGCACGAAGCGGGCGATGATGATGGTCTTGCCGCCGTGGCGCTCGTAGAACTGGTGGGTCCGCTCCAGGTGCCGCCGGTTGAGCCAGCGCACGTCGTCGCGGTGGAACACGGCCGGGCCCACCCGGGCGCCGACCCAGTAGTTGACCGTGTCGCCGAGGATCGCCGCCGCCATCAGCACGACCAGGCACACGGGCAGGCTCAGGTGACCGAGGCCGGCGAAGGCGCCGACCGCGAACAGCAGCGAGTCGCCGGGCAGGAACGGGGTCACCACCAGCCCGGTCTCGCAGAACACGATCGCGAACAGGATCAGGTAGGTGGCGGTGCCGTAGCTGGCGATGATCTCGCCCAGGTGGCGGTCGAGGTGGAGGACGAAGTCGACCAGGTAGCGGATGATCTCCACGGCTGCTCCTCGCGCCGCCGCGTCCGGGCGGCCAGGTCGTATACCACGGTAAGGGCACCCGGGACAACCGCGCCGCGGCCGCGCCGGCCGACCGCGGGCCCGGTCAGAGCCGCACCCTGAGCGCGACGGTGAGGTTGAAGCCCGGCTCGTCCCAGCGGCTGTGGGCGCGGCGGTAGCGCCGGTCGAGGAGGTTGTCAACCGCCAGGTGGAGGTCGGCCCAGGCGGCCAGGGAGAGCCCCCCGCGCAGCGAGTAGACCGAGTACCCGGGCAGGCCGTAGGGCCGGAGCAGCGGCGAGGAGGGGTCCTGCGGGTCGACCCGGTAGCCGGGATCGTCGCGCAGTCGGTCGGCCGAGACCTGGTCGTAGCGGTCGACGAAGGTCGCCCCCAGGCGCAGGTACGGCGCGCGGGCGAGGTCCGGCCGCCGCCACTCGACGAACAGCAGCAGCTGCTCGGGCTGGGTGTGGCGCAGCGGCTCGTCGAGGGTCGTCATGCGGCCGCGGTTCCGCGCGTACCCGCCACCCACCGACCATCCCGGGCCCAGGGGCTCGGCTGCAGGCAGGTCGAACGCGCCCTCCAGCTCGACGCCCTCGACCCAGGCATCGCCCACGGAGCGGGTGACGTAGACCCGTTCCGAGCCGCCCCGGACGCCGTCGCCGTCGTAGTCGTACCAGTCCTGGCCGGCGAAGGTCGAGGGCACGGTAGTCTGCCAGTTGCGGAAGCGGCTGTGGTAGAGGAAAGCCTCGAGCCGCCAGCTCGCGCTCCGCTGCTTGACCCCGACCTCCCAGGTGTCGCCGGTCACGGGGTCGAGCAGGCCGCTCGGCACCACCACCCCGTAGCCCCGCTGGGTGACGCCGAACTGCGGCGCCCACAGCCGGTAGCCGCGGCCCCAGCTCGCCGCCAGGTGGACCCGGTCGCTGACCTCGTAGAGCGCGCCCAGGCTGCCGACCAGGGAGGTCTCCCGCTCGTCGAGCTCGTCCCGTGCCGGGTCCCAGCCGCCAGGCGGGTGGTAGAGGGCGTCCGGCGCCGACGCGAAGCGGAAGGCGTCGGCGCGCAGCGCCCAGGTCAGGCGGAAGGGGGCCGACACCGCCCACTCGTCCTGCAGGAACACCCCCAGGCCCTGCCAGCGGGTGTCCGGGGCGGCCTTCTCGACCCGGCCGTCCGGGTAGTGGAGGGTGAGCTGCTCGTCGTCGGCGCTCTCCCCGAGGTCGAGCTCGTAGGACAGGCCGTAGGTCAGGGCGTGGCGGCCGAGGGCCTTGTCGGCCCGCGCCCGCGCGCTCCAGGTCCGCGTGTGGGCCTCGCCGCGCCAGCCCCGGGTGTGGAAGAACCGGCGGTCCAGCTTGTCCTGAAAGTAGAGCCCCGCCACCGCCTCGTCCCAGGCCCGGGCCGGGCGGCGGTGGCGGTACTCGACGGCCACCGCCTCCCGGTCGTTGTCGTTGCTCTGGTCGGGTCGGTAGAAACGGTGGACCCGGTCGCGGTTGACGTCCTGGGCCGTCAACGTGAGGTCACCGGCGGCCAGGCGCCACTCGGCCTTGAGGTCCCAGTTGGCCTCGCGCGCGCCGGTCGGGACCTGCAGGCCGCCACCGCCCGGGCGGACGTCGTCGACCCGGCGCAGCGACCCGCCGAGGATGAAGCGGAACCCCGGCGTCGCGGCGAAGAGCTCCTGGCGGTAGCGCGCCTCGCCTGCGGCGCTGGCCGCCGACGGCCGGATCTCGGTGCCCCACCGGCTCCCCTCCGCGGGGAAGTCGAGCGGACAGGAGCGGGTGATGAAGTTGAGCACGCCGCCGAGGGCGTTCGAGCCGTACAGGACCGAGCGCGGCCCCCGCACCACCTCGACCCGGGCCACGCTCTCCGCGTCCACCTTGCCGTACATGTCGTCGCCGGCGTACCCGCCCTCGCCCCAGAAGGTGCTCAGCGTGTTGCCGTCGACCAGCGCCAGCAGGTTGCTGCCCGAGAGGCCGCGGATCACCGGGTCGCTGGTCGAGGTGGTGCGTTTCTCGACCCAGATGCCGACCCGCTCGTCGAGGGCGTCGACGACCGACAGCGGTGAGCGCTCGGCGATCTCCACGCCGGTGACGACGGTGACGGCCGTGGGCAGGGAGAACGGGTCCCGCGGCGTCAGGGTCGGGGTGACCACGACCTCCCCGGGGTGGACGAAGACCGCGACCGGCCGCCCGGTCGGGCGAGGGGGCCGTTCCCCGGGCGTCCCCTCTGCCGGCTCCTGCGCCCCGGCGGTCGCCGCGGCGGCCAGGGCGAACGCCAGCACGGCCGTCGGCCGGAGGAGGCCGCTCCTCACCACAGCCCGGCGTGCTGGTCGACGAAGGCGCCCTGGTAGTGGGCCTCGCCGACGCAGCGGTCGAACACGAACTGGCAGATCCGCTCGCCCGGCACCAGCTTGAGGAAGTTGGGGCCGGTGTTGAAGATCTCCAGCACCTGGTGGTTGGAGATGCCGGGCTGCATGAACGGCGCCGAGATGTGCACCATCAGGCCGAGGCGGGCGAAGCGGGAGCGGGAGCTGAGCCAGCCGGCGATGTCGTTCGGCAGGGTGATCTTCTCCCGGGTCAGGCCGAGCACCAGCTCGCCGGGCTTGATGACGTAGCCCGCCTCGCCCAGCTCCAGCTTGTAGGTCATGGCCCGGTACTCGGACTCGCTGGTGATGGCGATGATCTGCGGCATGGGGGCGAAGATGCGGATCTCGTTGCCGAGCCGCAGGTCGACCGACGCCGGGCCGACCGCCTCCGGGTCGAACGGGTCGACGCCGATTCTCCCGGCTTCAACCTCCTTGAGGATCTCGTCGTGGGTCAGGATCATGGCCACCTCCCGGCGGCGCCATCGTAGCGGGACGGGCCCGGCCCGTCGAGACGCGCGGGTCCGGGCGCCCAGCGCCCGCTCGCCGTTTGCGCCAACCGCCCCCTCGTCTCTATACTGCGGGGCAGTGGCCGCGGCTGAAGGGCCCAGCTCCGCGCGAGGGTGGTGACCATGGCGTTCCTCAGAGCATGGCACGTCGACCGTCCCGACGAGGTCCAGGAGCAGGAGCTGAGCTCCCCCCAGCTCACGATCGGCCGCGGCGTCGACAACGACGTCCAGCTCGACGTCGCCGGCGCCTCCCGCCAGCACGCCATGGTGACTCTCGAGCGCGAGGCGGTGTGGGTGGTCGACCGGGGCAGCACCAACGGCACCTGGGTCGCCGGCCAGCGGGTCGAGCGCGCCCGCCTCGAGCCCGGCGACCGCTTCCAGATCGGCGGCATGGTCTTCGAGCTGGCCTCCTCGTCGCTGGTGCGACCGACGGTGGTCGAGGACTGGCGCGGCCTGCAGGCGCCGCCGGCGGCCGGGGGGCCGGGGATGCGCCTCCGCCGCGAGGGCGTGGTCCCGCCCGCCTCGGTGACCCTGGTCGAGACCAGCAGCGGCCGGCCGCTGCAGCCGGCGCGCGAGATCCCGGCCCGCGGCCTCGCCTTCGGCCGCGACCCCTCCAACGACCTGTGCCTCGAGGACGGCGAGGTGTCGCGCTTCCACGCCCGCGTCACTCCGCGCGAGGAGACCTACATGCTCGAGGACCTGGGCAGCCGCAACGGCACCTGGGTCAACCGCATGCGCGTCCGGCAGCACTGCCTGGCCCACGCCGACTGTTTCCGCATCGGCCACTTCAGCTTCATCTTCCACGCCCCCGGACAGCCCGAGCCGACCCCCTTCGACGCCCTCGACACCCCGGTCCCGGGCCGCCCGACCACGACTCCCGTCCCGGCCGGCCCGGTCCCGCCGACCGGGCCGGCGACCGCAGTCAACCTGCTGGCGCCGGCCGAGGCGACCACCGACGAACCGTCCTGCCGCTGCCCCGCCTGCCAGGCGCCGATGCTGCCCGACGACCGCTTCTGCGGCTCCTGCGGCGCACCGCGGGCCGACACGACGGGCTGAGACCGCGCCCCAGCCTCCCGGAGGGCTTGCATGAGCGTCCCCGCCGTCCCCTCGTCGATCCGTCACGTCACGGTCTTCCGGTCCGCGGCCCTGGTGCGCAGGGCGGCGGAGATCCAGGGGGCGCTGGCGGAGGTGCGCCTCGGCGGCCTGCCGCTGGCCCTCGACGACGCCTCGGTGCGGGTGTGGGTCGAGCCCGAGCTGCCCGGCGGCACCGCCCCGGAGGCGACCGACGCCAGGGTCGTGCTCGAGGTGCCGGACCCCGTCGCAGGGCTCGAGCCGCCCCGGGACGAGGAGCTGGAGGGGGCCCGGCGCGAGGTCGCCCGGCTGGCCGACCGGCTCGCCCAGAACGCCGCCGCCGCCAACCGGCTGCGGGCCCTACCCTCCCCGGCCCG
>CAYTJW010000258.1:0-7083 GCA_964438135.1 uncultured Thermoanaerobaculia bacterium | reverse complement strand
CGACGGACCTGCCGGCGGTCGCGGGGCTCGACACCGCGGACGGCCTGCGCCGGGTGGCGGGCAACGCCGCCCTCTACCGGCGCCTCCTCGCACAGTTCGTGGAGCGCCAGGCCGACGCGGCGGAGCAGGTCCTCGCCAGCCTCGAACGGGGCGAGCCCGAGGTGGCCGAACGGCTGGCGCACACCGTCAAGGGCGTGGCCGGCACCATCGGCGCGGCCGGCGTCCAGGCGGTTGCCGGGGACCTCGAGAAGGCGATCCGGGAGCGGGCCAAGCGGGGACGGGTCGAGAAGGCCAGGTCGCGCCTCGCCGCGGAGCTCGGCGCGCTGGTCGCCGCGCTCGCGCCCCTCCTCCAGCCGGCCGCCCCACCGCCGGCCGCCGCGGAGCCACCCGTCGACCCGCAGGCGCTCGAGGCGGCGGTGGAGCGCATGACCGCCCTGCTCGCGAACGCCGACGCGGCGGCGCTCGACGACCTGGAGGCGGAGGGGTCGGCGCTGCGGGCGCTCTTCCCGGGGGACGCCTGGAGGTGCTTCACGGGGCTGGTGACGTCGTACTCGTTCGAGGACGCCCTGGAGGCGCTGCGCCGGGCCGCGGCGCGGGGGGGTGCGCCATGAGCCACGCCGAGCCCTCGGTCCTGGTCGTCGACGACGAGCGGGTCAACGTCGACCTGATGGTGGGCCTGCTCAAGGGCCAGTACCGGACCCTGGTGGCGACCAACGGCGAGCAGGCGTTGCGGCGCGCCGTCGGCTCGCCGCCGCCGGACATCATCCTGCTCGACGTCATGATGCCCGGCATGGACGGCCACGAGGTGTGCCGCCGGCTCAAGGCCGACCCGGCGACGCGCGCCATCCCGGTCATCTTCGTCACCGCCATGAGCGACGTCGGCAACGAGACCGCCGGCTTCGCCCTCGGCGCGGTGGACTACATCACCAAGCCGGTCTCGCCGCCGGTGGTGCAGGCGCGGGTCAAGGCCCACCTCGAGAACAAGCAGGCGCGGGACTTCATCGAGGACCGCAACCGCGTCCTCGAGGAGATGGTCGCGGCGCGCACCCGCGAGCTGGCCGCCACCCAGGACGCCACCATCCTCAGCATGGCGACCCTGGCCGAGACCCGCGACCAGGACACCGGCAACCACATCCGCCGCACGCAGGGGTACGTTCGCGCCCTCGCCCTCGAGCTGCGCCGGAGCCCGCGCCACGCGGGACAGCTCGACGACCACACCGTGGAGCTGCTCTTCAAGTCGGCGCCGCTGCACGACATCGGCAAGGTCGGCGTGCCCGACCGCATCCTCTGCAAGCCGGGCAAGCTGACCCCCGAGGAGTACGAAGAGATGAAGCGGCACCCGGTCTACGGTCACGACGCCATCGTCGCCACCGAGAAGGTGCTGGCCTCCTCCGGCGTGTCCGCGGACGCCGCCTCCTTCCTCCGCTTCGCGCGCGAGATCGCCCTCTGCCACCACGAGCGCTGGGACGGCGCCGGCTACCCCCAGGGGCTCGCCGGGGACGCCATCCCCCTGTCGGCGCGGCTGATGGCGGTGGCCGACGTCTACGACGCGCTGACCAGCCGGCGGGTCTACAAGCCGCCCTTCACCCACGAGGCGGCGCTGGCCGAGATCGCGGCCGGCCGGGGCAGCCAGTTCGACCCCGAGGTGGTCGACGCCCTCGCCGCCCTCGCGGGCGACTTCCGCCGCATCGCCGAGGCCCACGCCGACTGAGCGCCGCCCCGGGGCGGGTCTGGCGCCAGGCGCGGCTGGCGCGACGCGACCTCGCGCGGGGCGCGCCCGGCCCACCGCCCCGCCAGCAACCGGCCACTCGTCGGTCCGCAGCAGCAGCAGCTCCAGCTCGACGTCCAGAACGCGGGCGAGGCGCCGCAGCAGCCTCACCGACGGCTCGCCCCGGCCCGACTCGAGCTTGAAGACGTGCGCCGGTGTCACGTGGACCACCGCGGCGAGCTGGGCGGCGGAGAAGCCGCGCGCCTCCCGCCAGACCCGCAGCGGCGGTTCGCCGGCCAGCAACCGATCGAGAACCCCGACCGGCACCGTCCACTCGCGGCCCTCGGCAAGACCCCGGGCGAAGCCTGCCAGGACGCTGGCGTCAGCGGCGTCATCCGTCAGCTCGAGGAGGGTCTGGTACTCCTGGTACCGCAAGACCGCGAACGCCGACTTCCCGTCGGCCTCGACACTGTGCGCGCTCACCGGTTCACCTCCCCGCGCGACGCGATGCGGATGACCTGGACCACGAGCCGGTCCTCCAGCAGCAGGTACACCACCCGGCACTCTCCCGCTCGCAGGCGAAAGTCGGGGTGATCGGTCAGCTTCTTCACGCCGCGAGCCTCCCACGGGTCGTGCGCCAGCTCGGCCAGCCGACGACGGACACGCAGCGCCTGGCGGCGCGGCATGCGCAGCAGCGCCCGCAGCGCCTCGCGCGAGAGCTCAACCGCCCACACCGCTCCATGGCAACTCTCGGGTGGTTGCTGATCAACTCCTGGTCGAGTCAGCCGTGCGGGCCGGCACGGGGAGCCTCGCCCCGGAGCGGAGTGCACGCTCGCTCTGGCCCTCTGGCCGACACCGGCCCGGGCGCCCGACCCCGAGGACCGCGGGGCGGTCTCCGTCCCCGCCCGGTCGTGCCAGGTCGGGGGGCACCGCCGGACCCGAGCGGTTGACACAGGTAGCTTCCAGAAGCTACCTTGATCGCATGAGAGCGGTCGGGCTCAAGGTGCTGAAGAACAAGCTCAGCGAGTACGTGCGGCTCGCGGCCAATGGCGAGACCGTGCTGGTCACCGACCGCGACCGCGTGGTCGCCGAGCTGGTGCCGCCGCGGGAGGGCCGCAGCCCCATGCTCGCCGACGCCCTGCTGGCGGAAGCCGTCAGACGCGGGTGGCTGGTGCCGCCGGTGGCGGTCGACCAGGGGCCGCCGCCCCGCCAGCCGGTAGGCTCCCTGGCGACACTGCTCGCCGAGCTCGACCGGGACCGGGCCGAACGGTGATCTACCTCGACACCTCGGTGGCGCTGGCCCAGCTCCTGGCCGAGGACGTCTCCCCGCCGCCGTGGCTGTGGGACGAGACCCTGGTCTCGAGCCGCCTGCTCGAGTACGAGCTGTGGAACCGTCTCCACGCCCGCGACCTCGGCGCCTCACACGGCGAGGCGGCCCGCCACATCCTCGGCCGGGTTGCCCTGGTCGAGCTCGCGCCCCCGGTCCTGGCTCGAGCGCTCGAGCCATTCCCGCTCCCGGTCAGGACCCTGGACGCGCTCCACCTGGCGACCGTCGACTTCCTTCTCGCCCGCAGACAGCGGGTCCGGCTGGCCACCTACGACGATCGCCAGGCGCGGGCCGCACGCGCCATGGGGGTCGTGATCGCGGACCTCGACGAGCCGACGGCCGGCTGAGCTCGGAGAAAGCGCCGGCCTCGCGCTCGCGGCCATCCCGGTCGGGCGCGATGCCCCTTCGGTCCACCTCCCTCACCCGCCGCCCGGTCCCGCCGGGCGGGAACGGGCACCGCGAGGGTCGTCTCCGGCTACTCCGCCCGGCGCAGGACGGTGCAGACCGAGGCGCAGATCGGGCCGCCGATGTTGAAGGTGGCGGCCAGCCTCGGGTCCGGCACCTGCAGCTCGGCCGGCGCCTTGCCCAGCAGCTGCCAGGCGCACCAACCGATCATGGCCACGCCGGTGGCGCCGATCGGGTGACCCTTGGCGATCAGGCCGCCGGAGGTGTTGACGCCGCACTCGGCCTTCGGCGCCGCCTTGCCGTCGCGCCAGAACCGGGCACCCTCGCCATAGCCCGCCTTGCCCAGCACCTCGACGCCGATCGCGCCCATGACCGTGAAGCAGTCGTGGATCTCGGCCACGTTGACGTCGGCCGGGCTGGCGCCGGCCATGCGGTAGGCGTCTCCCATCGCCCGCAGCGCCCCGGCCGGCCGGAGGACGTCGCGGCCCTCCTTCTTGAGCGGGTCGGTCGCCTGGCCATAGCCGGCGACCTCGACGCAGTCGGCCCTGGCCACGCCGAGGCGGCGCAGGCCCTCGTCGGTGGCCAGCACCATGCCCGCGTAGCCGTCGGTGATCTGGGAGCAGTCGAACATCTTCAGCGGCAGGCCGTCGACGATGTAGCGGTTGCGCTCGCCGGGGGTGGCGGCCTGCTCGAGGCTGACGCTGAAGCCCCTCATCTGCGCATAGGGGTTGTGCGCGGCGTTGGCGTACTCCTGCACCGAGACGGCGGCGAGGTCCTGCTCCGTGACGCCGTGCGCCCCCATGTACTCCTGCATGACCTCGGCGAAGATGTGCGGGAAGACGTACACCTTGCCCACCCGCTCGTCGGGGTGGGAGAAGTAGCCCAGCACCTTGCCGATCAGCGCCCCGTCCACCTTGCCCTGGGCGTCGCGCATCTTCTCGTAGCCGACGGCGATGCCGACCTCGCCCAGGCCGAGCTGCAGCTTCTGCATGACCGAGATCACCGCCTGGCCGCCCGAGGCGCAGGCGTTCTCGACCGACTCGATCGGCTTGGCCGCCATGTCCGGCACGTTGGCCACCAGGCCGGCCAGGAGCCCCTGCTCGTTGAGCGAGATGTTGCACACCGCGCCGATCGAACCGACGTCCAGGGCCGCGGGCTCCACCCCGATCGAGGCGCAGGTCTCCTCGACCGCGGCCCGGACGATGTCGGGCACGGTCATGCCCATCAGCTTGCCGAACTTGGACTGGTGGTAGGCGGCGATGTAGACCTTCCTGCTCACAACTGTCCTCCCTGGTGCTCCGCGCGGTGCTGTCGGGCCGGGCCTGCTGCCCGGCCGGGAACGGTGCCGGCTCTCCGGGCGGGATTCTACCCTCGCCCGCCGGGACGACCAAGGGGCTGGCCGCCCCCGGGACAGCCCGTTGACGGTCGCTGCGACGGCGACCAGACCAACTGGTGGCGAGGCCAAACGCACGCCGGCTCGGTGGGGGACCACCTGAGCGCCGCGTCAGACGGCGTTGACGTTGCCCGCTGCGGCGAGTAGGTTAGGTGGAAGGACTGCAGCTGTCTCGAGCGAACGCACGCCGGAGAGGACGGCGAGGAGGTCGACCATGACGGGAGCCAGAGAGAGAGAGAGAGAGAGAGAGAGAGAGAGTAACTGACTCATAACGTTTGGGTTGGCGGTGTCGTTGGCAGCCCTATCGCTCGTCTCCTCGGCCTCGGCCGAGCCCACCGGCAGCACCCGCATCTGGCTCAACCTGGAGCAGACCGCGACACTCGGCGAGGTCGCCTTCGGCCAGGGCCTCGAGGGCGTCGCGACGGCCAGCACCGGCGCGACCATCGCCGGCGGAAGGGTGCGGTGGGTCCTCCACCGGGTCAAGGACGACCACCTCGGCATGCACCACGCCTACTACCGCCAGACCTACTCCGGCCCGGGCCTCGCCGCCGCGCCGCGGCTGGTCGGCTCGCACCTCGCCCTGCACTGGGCGCCCGACGGGACGCTCCGCTTCGCCACCGGGGCGCAGTTCACCGACGTCTCGAGCGTCAGCGCCGTCAACCTCGCCTCGGCGAGCGACGCCTTCGCCGCCACCCAGGCAGGACTCGCGCTGCGCCCGGGTTTCGAGGTGGGCAACCCGGCGGACTGGGGCGCGGGCACGCTGCCGCGCCTGCTCGAGCGCGCGGAGCTCGCCCTGGAGAGCGTGGGCGACGGCCGCTCCTTTCGACCGGTGTGGAGCATCCTGACCGCTGACCGGGGCGGCATCCCCTACACAGTGCGGACCGACGCGACCAGCGGCGCAGTGCTGGGTCTCCGCCGCGAGGTCCGGTCCGCGGCCGTGGACTGCCACCCGGGGAGCGCAGCCCTCTACCCGGCCCGCGCCGTGCCCCAGAACGAGGACGTCCGCGGCCAGGGCCCCTGGCCGGTGGCAGCCAACCACAACCCTGACGTGCCGGGGTCCTACGTCTACGAGGCGGTCTGGCCTGGCAACGAGCAGCAGGGCGTGACGCAGGTTGAGGTCTACCAGTTCACTGACAACTACGACCACTGGTGCATCGACCTCACCGACTCCTCCGCGGAGGGGAGATACCGCCGCATCGGTCTCTTGGTCAGGGACGGCTACCCGACGTACGACAAGTACGAGAGCCGACAAGGGCAGCGGGTGTGGGACTTCCGCAACTCCGCCGGCGAGGCCATGTACTTCACCTCCCTGACGATGCAGACCCTGTCCACGCTCCTCGAGCACCCCGGGTTCACCGGCAGCTACGGCGACCCGGCCCGGATCGTGGTCGACCACGGAGTCAATCCCTGCTTGGGTGTAGCCTCCTACTTCCCCGAGTTTGTGCCGGGCCATCACACTCCGCAACAGGGGGTTTGCTTCGGGCGGCCGGTCGTCGATTGGTCGGAGCTCGAGATGTCCGCGGCAATCGACATCGTCGCCCACGAGTGGGGCCACGGCGTGAGCCACCACAACCTGAACTTCGGTGGGGTGGAGACCAGCGACCCGGATGACCTCCAGGCGCTCGGCGAGCTCGAGGAGGCCTTCGCGGACTTCATCGGCCACGTCGTAGAGTGGGCCAACCAGGATGACCCCGACACCCCCGGTGCATTCCAGCTCGGGCGCCGCGACTGGCGCTCGGGCGAGGACTGGAACGCGACGAGCTGTGCCGCACGCCGCGCCGACCTGTTCGACCAGCGCAATGACTGCCCCGGCTGGAAGTACTCCCTCCACGCCGAAGACACGTACGAAGACCCAGGGGGTACGGCGCACAACGCAGCGCCTCGCCTCGGCGTGGTCTTCATGTTGCTCGCGGACGGTGGACCTGACTGCGCCGGTTTGGCGGGCTGCCGCAACCCTATCTGCCTGGCGCCCAGCCCGCCAGCCGGCGCGTGCGACTACCGTGTCCACCACTTGGGTTTCGAGGACGCCGCCAGGCTGCTGTTCCGCACCCTGACCGTGTACGCCACCGAGACCGAGGACGTCTGGGAGCACCTCGCCGACCACGCCAACCAGGCGGCCATGGACCTGTACTGGCTCGAGTGCTACGGCACCTGCCAGCAGCACGAGGTCAGCGCCGCGTTCGCGGCCATCGGCTACCCCAAGCTGGAGCCGTTCATCAACCCGTTCGGCGCCTGCGACGACTACCCCTG
>CAYTJW010000257.1:0-7091 GCA_964438135.1 uncultured Thermoanaerobaculia bacterium | reverse complement strand
CGCCCAGCGCGCCCTGCTCTCGGACCCGGACCCGGTCCCGCCCCTGGCCGACGCCCTGGCCGCGGCGCTGCGGCGGGAAGCGACCGAGGCCCACCGGGCCTGCGCCGAGCGCCACGAGCAGGGCCTGGCCGCGCTCGCCGCATCGGCCGAGTGGCAGCGCCTCGACCCTGGCCAGCAGCAGGCCATCCTCGACCGCGCCGCCATCCGGCCCGTGACCGCCCCCGTGGTCGGCACCGAGGCGGAGCTGCTCGAGGCCCTCGACGCCCGCCCGCTGCGCGAGTGGGCCACCCTGCGCGACGCCCTGCCGCAGCGGTTCGCCGACGTCCTGGCCGCGGCGCAGAGCCTGGTCGAGCCGAAGGCGGTCAGAGTCGGCCTGCCCGGCGCCACCCTCCACGACGAGCGGGAGCTCGAGAGCTGGCTCGAGGAGGTGCGCGCCCTGGTCCGGGCCAAGCTGCCCGACGGCCCGGTGCGGGTGTAGGGGGTCGCCGTGAAGCCGCTGCCGCAGCCCCTCCGCCGCCAGCTCGAGAGCGCCGTGGTCGAGGCCCGGCGGGTGGCCGAGCGCGCCGCCCGGGCGAGCCTCGAGCGGCTGGCGGTGGAACGCCCCGAGCCGTTCGCGCACTCGAGCCCCGACGAGCGCCAGCTGCGGGTCCGCCTCCGCGCCCGCGCCCGCCAGCTCGGCGACCGGCGCCTCGCTCGCCCCGACGAGCAGGGCCGCAACCACACCCTCGACCACCTCGCCCAGGAGGCCGCCTACGAGCTCTGGCACCGCATGCTCTTCGCCCGTTTCCTGGCCGAGAGCGGGCTGCTCGTGCACCCCTCCGGCGTGGCGGTGAGCCTCGACGAGTGCGACGAGCTGGCGGCCGAGGAGGGCGCCGCCAACGGCTGGGCGCTGGCCGCCCGCTACGCCTCGGCGATGCTGCCGCAGATCTTCCGCCACGGCGACCCGGTGCTCGAGGTGGCGCTGGCGCCCGAGGACCAGGTCGCGCTCGAGCGCCTCCTCGCCGGCCTGCCGGCCGAGGTCTTCTCGGCCGACGACTCCCTCGGCTGGGTCTACCAGTTCTGGCAGACCGAGCGCAAGGCCGAGGTCAACCGCTCCGAGGCCAAGATCGGCGCCGACGAGCTGCCGGCCGTGACCCAGCTCTTCACCGAGCACTACATGGTCGAGTTCCTGCTCCACAACACCCTCGGCGCCTGGTGGGCGGGCAAGGTCCTCGGCGAGGAGGTGCGGGGCCTGAGCTCGGAGGCGGAGCTGCGGGCGCGGGTCGCCCTGCCCGGGGTCGGCTGGGACTACCTCCGCTTCGTCGAGGAGGGTGGCGCCTGGCGGCCGGCGGCCGGCACCTTCCCGGGCTGGCCCCGCGCCGCGCGGGACCTCAGGGTGCTCGACCCCTGCTGCGGCTCGGGTCACTTCCTGGTCGCCGAGCTCGAGCTGCTGGTCCCCATGCGCATGGCCGAGGAGGGGCTGTCGGCCGCGGCCGCGGTCGACGCGGTGCTGCGCGACAACCTCTTCGCCCTCGAGCTCGACCCCCGCTGCACCCAGCTCGCCGCCTTCGCCCTGGCCTTCGCCGCCTGGCGCTACCCCGGCGCCGGCGGCCACCGCCCCCTGCCGGCCCTGAACGTCGCCTGCTGCGGCCTGGCGCCGCGCGCCCGCAAGGAGGAGTGGCTGGCCCTGGCCGGCCGCGACGAGAAGCTGCGCGCCGGCATGGAGCGCCTCCACGACCTGTTCCAGGACGCGCCCGAGCTGGGCAGCCTGGTCGACCCGGGCCGGGTGGCCGAGGAGACGCCGCTCTACGTCGCGCCCTTCGCGGAGCTGGCGCCCCTGCTCGAGCAGGCGCTGGCGGCGCAGGAGACCACGAATGCGGAGCGGGAGGCAACCGGGGTGGCCGCGAGGGGCATCGCCCACGCCGCGGCGCTGCTGGCGGGGACGTACACGCTGGTGGCGACGAATGTGCCCTATCTCGCTCGCAGCAAACAAGGAGAGGTTCTTAGAAAGTTCTGCGATGCGCACCACTCGCTCGCCAAGCACGACCTAGCAACCGTGTTTCTGGAGCGGTGCATCGCCTTCACAGTGCCTGGCCGCACGTCCGCGATCGTCGTGCCGCGCAGTTTCATGATGCTCTCGAGGTATGCGCGCCTCAGGCAAGGTCTCCTCGCGACAACAACTCTCCACTTCGTTTGTTTGCTGGGCGGCGGTGCATTTCAGGCCATCTCGGGTGAGGTAGTCGACGTGGCCCTATTGGGCTTCTCCAGTTCGCCAGCAAGTGAGATCCAGCTGGTGGCCTTCGTGGACACGGCCTCCGCCGGTACGCCGTCGGCCAAGGCCAGTGAGGTGACCGCTCAACCCGTACGCGTCTCCGCCCAGAGGCTTCAGCAGCAAAACCCTGACTCGAGGATCTTGCCCGGCGAACCACTTCCTCACTCTCCCCTTAGCCTGAAGGCTCACAGTCGCTATGGGCTCCGCACGGCTGACGCAGAGAGGTTCATCGCTAGGTACTGGGAGGTCACGGGTCGTCGGGCCGGCTGGCGGTTCCACCAGAGCACGGTGAAGTACACCGTGGATTTTGGAGGACGCGAGCAGATTCTGCGGTGGGAAGCGGGAACCGGTGCCCTCAGTGAGCTTGCTGAACTGGGTCTTGCCAGCATCCAAGGCCAGGACGCGTGGGGGAAGACGGGTGTAGCGGTCAGTCTCATGGGTGACCTTCCCGTCACTCGCTATACCGGGGAGACGTTCGACAACAACTGCGCCGTGGTGTGGCCGACCCATTCTGACGACCTGGCTGCCGTGTTTGCCTTCTGCGCGTCGGCGGAGTTCTCCTCGGCGGTTCGGCGCCTTGATTCCACCCTCAAGGTCACGAGCGGCACGTTGCTCAAGGTTCCGTTTGACCATCACAAGTGGAAGGCGGCCGCGACAGCCACCTTCCCCCACGGCCTCCCCAAGCCTTACTCCGACGACCCTACCCAGTGGCTGTTCCACGGCCACCCGCGGCCGTCGACCGCGCCGCTGCAGGTGGCGGTCGCGCGGCTCTTGGGCTACCGCTGGCCAGCCGAGAGCGACGAGGCGATGGATCTGGCCGACGAGGCGCGGGCCTGGGTCGCGCGGGCGCGGGAGCTCGACCGCTTCGCCGACGACGACGGCGTGGTCTGCCTGCCGGCGGTGGGCGGCGAGCGGCCGGCCGCGGACCGCCTGCGCGACCTGCTCGGCGCGGCCAACGGCTCCGACTGGTCGCCGGCGCGCGAGCAGGAGCTGCTGGCCGGGGTCGGCTTCGCCGGCCGCGGCCTCGAGGAGTGGCTCCGCGACGGCTTCTTCGAGCAGCACTGCAAGCTCTTCCACCAGCGGCCGTTCGTCTGGCAGGTGTGGGACGGCCGCCGCGACGGCTTCTCGGCCCTGGTCCACTACCACCGCCTCGACCGCCGCCTGCTCGAGCGCCTCACCTACAGCTACCTCAACGACTGGGTCGCCCGCCAGCAGCACGAGGCGGCCCGTGGCGAGGCGGTAGCCGAGGCCCGCCTGCTCGCCGCCCGCGACCTGCAGAAGCGCCTGGCCCTGATCCTCGAAGGCGAGGCGCCCCACGACGTGTTCGTGCGCTGGAAGCCGCTCGACCGGCAGCCGGTCGGCTGGGACCCCGACCTCGACGACGGCGTCCGCCTCAACATCCGCCCCTTCGTCGCCGCCAACGTCCTGCGCAAGCGCCCCGGGATCAAGTGGGACAAGGACCGCGGCAAAGACCCCGAGTCCGCCCCCTGGTACCCCGTCTTCAACGGCGTCCGCGTCAACGACCACCACCTGTCCCTCGCCGACAAGCGCGCCGCCCGGGAGCAGACCCGGTGAGCCGCGCAGCATCCTGGGGGCGGGGGCTGAAGCCCCCGCCTACGGGGCACCCCGTCGCGGCTCGTGGTGGCTACCGTAGGCGTAGGCTTCAGCCTACGCCCCCAGACCGTCGCGGCCGACCGGAAGACCGGCGTCGCGCCCGACGCTCTGCCGGGTGGGGAGGTGCGCCGTGCGAGCCATGACCCGTGCCGAGCTCGAGGCGCTGCGCGAGGACCTGGACTTCGAGGCCAAGGCGGCCCAGGGCCGGGACCGCGGCGGCGAGCTGCCGCGCAGCTTCTGGGAGACCTACTCCGCGTTCGCCAACACCGACGGCGGGCGCATCCTGCTCGGCGCCACGGAGCGGCCGGACGGGTCGCTCGAGCCCCTCGGCGTGCGCAGCCCGCGGAAGGTCCGCAAGGAGCTGTGGGACAGCCTCGGCAACCGCCAGGTGGTGAGCGCCAACCTCCTCCTCGAGCGCGACGTGGAGGAGGTCGAGTGCGAGGGGCGCGTCATGCTGCTGGTGGCCGTGCCGCGCGCCGGCCGCGCCCAGCGGCCCGTCTACCTCGGCAGCAACCCGCTGAGCGGCGCCTTCCGCCGCGGCTTCGAGGGCGACTACCGGTGCCCCGAGGCCGAGGCGCGGCGCATGCTCGCGGACGCGGTCGACGACACGCGCGACGCGCGCCTGCTGCCCGGCTTCGGCGTCGGCGACCTCGACGCGGGCAGCCTCGCCGCCTACCGCAACGTGTTCCGCTCGACCAAGCCCGGCCACGTCTGGCTCGGTCTCGACGACGTCGAGCTGCTGCGCAGCCTGGGCGGCTGGGGCCGCGACCGGCAGAGCGGCGAGGAGGGGCTGACCCTGGCCGGCCTGCTCATGTTCGGCCGCCAGCCGACCATCCTCGAGGCCGTCCCGTACTACCTGGTCGACTACCGCGAGGAGCCGCTCGACGACCCGGAGCAGCGGTGGGTCGACCGGGTCACGACCGACGGCACCTGGTCCGGCAACCTGTTCGACTTCTTCCGCCGGGCCTACGAGCGCCTCACCCGCGACCTCAAGGTCCCGTTCCGCCTCGAGGAGGGCCACCACCGGCGCGACGAGACCCTCGTCCACGAGGCGCTGCGCGAGGCCCTGGTCAACACCCTCATCCACGCCGACTACTCGGGTAGCGTCGGCATCCTGGTGGTGCGGCGGCCGGACGGCTTCTCGTTCCGCAACCCGGGCGACCTCCGGGTGCCGCCCCGCCAGGCCCTCGCCGGGGGCTCGACCGACTGCCGCAACCGGTCCCTGCAGAAGATGTTCCAGCAGATCGGCGAGGGCGAGCAGGCCGGCTCGGGCCTGCCCAAGATCCTGCGCGCCTGGCGCGAGCAGAGCTGGCGGGAGCCGATGCTGCGCGAGGAGGTCGAGCTCGGCTGCACCACCCTGTGGCTGCCGATGCTGAGCCTGCTGCCGCAGGAGGCGCTCGACCAGCTCGCCGGCATCGTCGGCCCGGGCTTCGCCCATCTCGACGAGGCCGACCGGCTGGCGCTGGTGACCGCGCTGGTCGAGGGCAGGGTGAGCAACCAGCGGCTGCAGGAGATCACGGCCGAGCACCCGCGCGACCTGACCTTCCGCCTCGCCGACCTGGTTGGCCACGGTTACCTCCACCCTGCCGGGAAGGGCCGGGGCACGACCTACCGCCTGGTCAGGGGCGAGTCGCTGGCCCGCGTCGCCGGCAGCGGGGTCGTGAGCGGGCCGAGCTCCGAGCAGCCGGCCCCGAGCTCCCTACATTCGGTTCCGAGCTCCGAGCATCTGGCTCCCAGCTCCCTACATTCGGGCCGAATCTCCCTACATTCGGCCCCCAGCTCCCTACATTCGGGCCCGAGCCCTGCACACTCGGGTCCGAGCTCCGCACATCTGCCCGGTGGTGCCAGGGATGGTGAGGCCGGCGAGTTGGCGGCCCTCGAGGCTCGCGGCGCGGCGGTGCGAGACCGGACCCGGGTGCCCGTCGCGGTCATGGAGAGCACGCTCCTCGACCTCTGTCAGGGCCGCTTCCTCGGGCTGCGGATGCTGGCCACGCTGGTCGGCCGATCGCCCGCCACGTTGCAGATCCACTACCTCAGCCGCCTCGTGCGGGCGGGCCGGCTCGAGCTGCGCTACCCGGACCGGCCGAGCCACCCGGCCCAGGAGTACCGCACCCGCGAGGAGGCGCCGTGAGCGAGCCCGACACCCTGCTCGCCGCCGTGGTGGCGGCGCTGCGCGAGGCCGCCCGCTTCAACCCCGACGACGCGGCGGCGCCGGCCGCGGTGCTGTGGACCGACGAGGAGCGCCAGTGGCTGCCGCTGCTGCCACCGCTGCGGGCCGAGCTGCCCGAGCTGCTGACCCTCGGCGCCTTCGACCCGGCCACCCGCACCGGGCCCGCCATCTGGCTCAAGTGCATGCTCGCCCGGGCCCTGCCCGAGGCGTCGTGGCCCGAGGGCGCCGTGCCGCTCCTCTACCTGCCGGGCGTCGGCCGGCCCATGCTGCGGGCGGTCGCCGAGTGCCCGAAGGAGCTGCAGCCCCTGGCCGAGCTGCAGTACCGCGGCGTGTACTGGTCGCAGGTCAACGGCAAGGACTGGACCATGGTCGCGTTCCTCAAGTCGGCCGCGGGCGGCCTGGGTCTCGACGTGGCCGCGGACGGCGCAACCCGCGAGGCGCTGCAGCGGGCGCTCGCGACCCTGGCCCGGAGCCCGCTCCAGCTGCTGCGCGGCCGGCGCGTGGACGCCGGCCTGCTCGACGACCTCCTCAACCCGGACAAGGCGCGCCGCCTGTTGGCGTGGATGAACGCGCCCGCGGCCGAGCGCGAGGCGATGGGCGTCGAGGCGTGGGCCGCCTTCCGCAGCGTCTGTCGCAAGGAGCAGCACTTCGACCCCGAGGCGGACGGCGAGCTGGTCGCCGCCGAGCAGCTCGGGAGCCAGGGCCAGGGCTGGCAGCGGGTGTGGGACCGGTTCGCCGAGGCGCCGGGCGCCTACCCGGGGATCCCGGCGCTGCTACGGCGGGCGCGGCCGAAGACGACCGACATGTACTTCCTGCCGTCGTCATGGCCGCAGGACAACGAGGCCGAGGAGGAGGCGCTGCGGGGGGCGCTGACCGCCCAGCGCGACGCCACCCCGGCCGACGCCCGGTCCGCCGTGAGGGCGTTGGAGTCGCGGCACGGCGTGCGTCGCGGCTGGGTGTGGGCGAAGCTCGGCCAGGCGCCGCTGGCCGCCGCCCTGGAGCCGCTCGCGGCGCTCGCCCGGGCCAGCAAGCACCCGCTCGAGGGGGACAGCGCCG
>CAYTJW010000256.1:0-7103 GCA_964438135.1 uncultured Thermoanaerobaculia bacterium | reverse complement strand
GGCCGGCAGTGGGTCCCCCGCGCCCGTGGGGGTGCCCGGGCGCCGACCCGCTCCGGGCAGTGGTATGCTCGCGCCGTGGCGTGCGGCGGACTGGCCCCGGTCGGTGGCAGGGACCGACCCGAGCTGGGCGCAGCGGGTCACCCCGGCGCCCCGATTCACCACCTGGCAGCAGCAGGCGGGGGCGCCCCCCGGCGCTGGTTGGAGAGGAGCGGTTGGGCATGAGGGCCGCGGCGCTGACGGCGATCTCTCGACGCGGGGCGGCGGCCGGCGGGGAGGTCGGGGCGGGCGGGTTCCGGTCAGGGCCGGTCTCGACATGAGGTCGCTCGGCGTCGGCGAGCGCGTCGCCCTGGCGGTGCTCGGGATCGCCGCAGCCGCTGGCCTGCTCTACGGCTGGCATCTCTTCTGGTTCCTGACCGACGACGCCCACATCGCGTTCCGCTACGTCAGCAACAGCCTGGCCGGCCACGGCTACGTCTGGAACCCGCCGCCCTTCCGCCCGGTCGAGGGCTTCACGAGCTTTCTGTGGGTGGCGCTGCTCGACGCCGTCTGGCGGCTCACCGGGGTCGAGCCGCCCGCCGCCGCCAACGTCCTCTCCCTGGTCTACGCCGGTCTGACCCTGGTGGTCGGCGTGGCGCTGGCCCTGGGGCTCCCCTGGAGCGAGCGGCTCCGGCCAGCCCGCGTGCCGGTGGTGGGGCTGGTCCTGCTCGGCGTTCTGACCAACCGGACCTTCCTGGCCTGGACCAGCTCGGGGCTCGAGACCGCGATGTTCAACTTCCACCTGACGCTGTGGATCGCGGCCTGTCTCTGCCTGGAGCTGGAGCGTCGCGGCGCGGTGGCCACGGTGAGCGCCAGCGCGCTGCTGGTGTACCTGTCGCGGCCCGACGGCATGCTGGTCGTCGCCGCCACCGCCGCCCTGCTGCCGCTCGCGCTGGCGTTGCGCCGGCCGCGGTCCCGCCCGGCGCTCGGCGACCTGTTGGCCGCGGCGCCGCTACTCGGCGTCCCGCTCCACCTCCTGTGGCGGCGGTCGACCTACGGCGAGTGGCTCCCGAACACCTTTTTCGCCAAGACCAACCCGGGCCGCCTCTGGCTGGAGAGCGGCGCCCGGTACCTCCTGTCGTTCGTCATCGAGTACGCCCTGTGGCTGTGGCTCGCCGCCCTGCTCCTCGTCCTGCTGCGCGCCCTGTCGGGCGTGCGCGCGACGGGGCTGGGGGGCGTCCGGCAGGCGGCGGCCGTGCCCCGGACCTGGGCACGGCTCGCCGTGTTGGCCGTGGTGCTGGGTCAGTTGCTGTACTACACGGCGGTGGTCGGCGGTGACCACTTCGAGTTCCGTGTGTACAGCCACCTGATCCTGCTGGCCTTCGTCACGTTCCCGCTGCTGCTCGACCGACTGGGGGCCCGCGCGCCGGTTGTGGCGGCGACGACGGTGGCGTTCGTCGCCCTGTCCTGGCCGATCCCGTGGGTGCACTGGGCGCTGTCGCAGCGCCACGTGCGTCGTGCGGAGACCAGGCTCATGACCGTGCCCGTGGCGCCGGCCATCGCCCGGGCGCTGCCGTGGATCCCCGCGTCGCTCCTGAGCGTGGTGCGGCTCTACGACGACCAGCAGGCGTGGCTCATCTCCCATGCCGTCGGCTCGCGCCACCAGGAGCACAAGGTCTTTTACCTCGGGCTCGCGGCCAGCCTGCCCTCGCGCGCCGACGGCCTGGCCTTCGCGCCGACCGAGGCCTTCCCGGTCACCGTGCAGTCGTCCGTCGGCGTGGTGGGCTGGGTCCTGCCGCGGGTGAACGTCGTCGACCGGTGCGGTCTCAACGACTGGGTGATCGCTCGCAACCCACATCTCAAGAGCACGCTCCTGATGGCCCACCAGCGTCAGCCCCCGCCCGGGTACGTGGCGTGCTTCATGCCCAACGTGAGCTTCGCCGGCAAAACGATCGCCGTGAGCCCCCGCCCCGAGCCGCTGACGGCGGCCCGGATCGTCGAGTGCGAGCGGCGCGGTGCGGCGCTCGTCGGCGCCGACGGGTCGTAGCCCGTCGTCACGGTGGCAGATGGGTCTGCCCCTGTGGGCGCCGGCCAGCTCGCCATGGCGGCGGTCGCGGTCGGGTTGCCCACTCGGGAACTGCCGGGTGCCCCTTGGTTCAGGTGCGTTCCGGCCGCCCAGCGGGTAAGCTGGTCGCGGGCGGGGGCAGGCGCAGGGTCGAATCGGCTCCGTGCCTCGCGGCGCCAGGTGCCGCGGGAGGCTCCCGGCGACGGCTCGGGGATCGGGCGAAGGAGGAGGACATGCGGCAGACGGCGTTCGTGACGGTCTTGCTTGCCACCGTGGCGCTCGGGTCGACGACCCTCCCGGCCTTCGAGCCCCTCGAGGTCGAGGTGCACCCGGTCCTGGCCGACCTGTACGCCTCGTTCACCCCGGCGGAGGTGCTCACGGTCACGGACGGGGTCTACGTCGCCCGCGGCTTCAACCGCGACAACCCGGTCCTGATCGAGGGGCCGGAGGGGCTCATCGTCGTCGACCCCGGCGAGAGCATCGCGGCCGGGGAGGCGGTCAGGTCGGCCTTCAACGACGCGCTGGACGGGGTCTTCGACCGCAAGCCGGTCAAGGCCATCGTCTACACCCACCACCACGACTGCCACGTCCACGGCGCCATGGCATTCGCCGGCCCCGACACCGAGGTCATCGGCCACGCGAACCTGGAGCACACCCTGTT
Source organism: uncultured Thermoanaerobaculia bacterium (assembly GCA_964438135.1). Lineage (GTDB taxonomy): Bacteria > Acidobacteriota > Thermoanaerobaculia > Thermoanaerobaculales > Sulfomarinibacteraceae > CAYTJW01. Next base: position 4,401 of record CAYTJW010000256.1, on the reverse strand, counting down.
CTTCGACTGGTACAGCCAGATCTACCCCAGCCGGCTCGAGGGCGGGGCGATGATGGGCGGCTCGTTGTTCGCGGACGACCCGGGTTGGTACGCGGGCTCCGGCCTCTTCGCCCTCCAGGTCACGGGGCCCTCCGGCCACCTGCCGCCCACCATCACCGTCAGCGACGAGCTGCGGATGACCATCGGCGGGGTGGACCTCGAGATCTACTCGGTCGTCGGCGAGACCCAGGACGTGCTGGTGGTCTGGATCCCCGACCGCAGGACGATGGTGCAGATCGCCAACCTCTACGAGGCGATGCCCGCCGTGACGACCCTGCGCGGGGCGAGCATCAGGGCACCCCTGCAGTACATCGCCGCAATCGACTTCTACCGGACCCTGCAGCCCGAGCACCTGGCCCTCATTCACGGCCCGCGCCCGGTCGTGAACGGCCGCGACGAGATCGAGCGGATCTTCACCAACTACCGCGACGGCCTGCAGTTCATCCACGACCAGACCGTGCAGGGGATGAACCGGGGCATGACCCCGGCCGAGATCGCCGAGGGCATGCAGCTGCCGCCCCACCTCGCCTCGGAGCCGTTCCTGCAGGAGACCTACGGCGAGCTGTACCGCAACGTCGCCGAGATCTTCTGGTTCTACCGCGGCTTCTTCAGCGGCAAGTGCCGCGACCTGTACCCCCAGTCGCCGCGGGAGGCGGCGGAGATGGCGGCCCTGCTCGCCGGTGGGACCGACCAGCTCCTCGCCAAGGCGGAGCTGGCCCTGAGCCAGGGCAAGCCGGACTGGGCCATGGTCCTGGCCGACGACGTGCTCCAGCTCGAGCCCCACCACCCGCACGCGCGCCAGACCAAGGGCGCTGCGCTGCTCGCCCTCGCCGAGGGGACGATGAACGCCCAGGCCCGCAACTACCTCCTGTCCGAGTACCTGCTCGACACCCGCCAGGCCTTCCTGCCGATCCACGGGCGGCCGAGGCTCGCCTTCCCGACCGTCGACGACCACATGGTGCCGCTCATGCCGATGGACGGGGCCCTCAGGATCATGGCGGTCAACCTCAACGCCGGCCGGTCGCTCGAGGTGGACCGGGTCGTGGGGCTCCACCTGAGCGACGTTGCCGACCCCGCCACGGCCGCGGCCTACGGCCTGCACGTGCGCCGGGGGGTCTTGGAGGTGAGGGCGGGGGCGCCGGAGGGTGCGGGGCTCGAGGCGACCGCCAGCTCGCTCGCCTGGAAGGACCTGGCGCTGGGGAAGCTGGCGCCGGTCGACGCCGTCGCCACGGGCGCCGTCACCCTCGACGGGGCGGAGCCCGAGGAGCTCTACTCCTTCCTCGCCCTGTTCGACATCCCGGCCGCGGACTTCGCCGCTCTCCCCCAGCAGCCGATGGTCGGCGAGGCCGTCGCCTTCGACGCCTCCGCTTCGTCGCTCCCCGGCGGCGAGCTCACCCTGTTCGAGTGGGACTTCGGCGACGGCTCCCATGGTCTCGGGGTGGAAGCCTCCCACGCCTACGCCGCGCCCGGCACCTACACGGTGCGGCTGCTCGTCGGCGACGGCGAGCAGGCGTACGGGTCGATCTCCAGGACGGTGCTGGTGATGCCGAGGCACCGGTGACGGCGAGGCGAGGAGCAGACATGCGACCGGTGACGAACTCTCTGCTGTTGGCCCTGGCGCTCTCGACGGGGCTCGCGGTCGGACAGGACCTGGGCGCCCCGGCGGCGCTCACGCCCCAGGGGCGATGGGACGTGGGCCTGTCGTGGGGGTACGCCTTCGACCGGGAGCTCGAGGACTACGACCTGCGACGGGAGTACTCGACCGGGTCGGTCGACGGGGTGCGCAAGGGCGCGGACTTCGAGGACGACGGGTGTTACCTGGCCACCGTGAGCTACGGGCTCACGGACCGGGTGACCCTGCTCGTCGGGCTGGGCGCGGTGGACGGCGGGACGTGGGTCGACCGCGAGCCGGGCAACGACTGGGAGGGGGAGCTGGGCAGCGCGTTCGCGTGGGCCGTCGGCGCGAAGGGACGGCTCCTCGCCTTCGGCGACCGGGGGTCCGTCGGGCTGTCGGCGCGCTACCTGCGCGTCGACGACCGCGAGGTGGAGGGCTGGAGGTCGGTCGAGACCGGCGAGACCGCCGGCGAGCTGGGCTGGTCCACGGACGACCGCCTCGACCTCTGGCAGGCGGACCTCCTGGTGATCGCCGCCTGGGCCTCCGACCCGGTCGCCCCGTTCGTCGGGGTCGGCTACAGCACCTGCGACGTGAGCTTCGACGGGCGGTGGACCCACCAGGACGCCGCGTATGGCACCGTCGCCTACTCGGCCTCGTTCGGCAGCGAGAGCACCCTCGCGGCCGTGGCCGGCCTGGACGTGGCGCTGGGCGAGCGGCTCGCGGCGACTGTGCAGGCGAGCTTCGCCAGCGGCACCTCGGCGTCCCTGGCCTTGAGCTACCGCTTCTGAGCCGCCCGGTCGCGTGGTGCCTCGGCGCAACCGAGGCCGGGGCGGGACGCGGCCGCCTCCAGCTCCGCCGCGACCAGGGCGGCGGTGGCGCGGACCAGGTGCACGCAGAGCTGCTCCCTGACCCGTGACTCCCACTCCTCGCGCGCCGCGGGCAGGGCGAAGTCGAGCCCGGTCAGGGCCCGGCACTCCAGGCTGCCGAAGCGCGCGGCGAGGGCCGAGAGGACCCGGTCGGCGGCTGCGTAGACCCGCTCCCTGGCGACGGTGTCGTCGGCCGAGGCTCGCCCCATGGCCGCGCCCAGAGCAACCGCGGCGCCGGTGACGCAGCCGCACAGCAGGCCGCGGCGGGCGATGCCGCCGCCGAAGGCGGTCGCCAGGCGCTGCGGTTCGCGCAGGTCGGGCGGGTAGTGCGGCGCGACCGAGAGCACCACCGCCTCGGCGCAGCTCCAACCGGAGCGGAGCCGGCGGACCGCCTCGCCGGCCGCGTCGCCCGGCCGCTCCAGCTCGCCGCCCAGAGCGCCCGCTGCGGTGTCGTGAGGCTCGCTCACCGGCCGACGAACTGGGGGCGGCGCTTCTCCTTGAAGGCGCGGATTCCCTCCATGTAGTCCTCGCTCTCGTAGACCTGGCGGCGCGCCCCCTGCAGCATCTCGAAGATCTCGGCCGGGAGCATCGACCCCGCCAGCAGCATCCGGAACTGGCGCTTGAGCACCCGCACCGCCAGCGGCGCGTTGTCGGCGATGGCGCGGGCGATGGTGTAGGCCTGCTCCTCCGCCTCGGCCGGGGTGGCAGCCCGGTGGTTGACCATGCGCGCGGCCACGGCGTCGTCGGCCGAGATCGGCCGCGCGGTGTAGAGCATCTCCTTGGCCTTGTGCGGGCCGACGGTGTTGATGAAGTGGACCAGGCCGGACGGGTTGTAGGGCAGGCCGAGCTTGGCCGGGGTGATGGCGAAGGTGGCCTCCTGCGAGCAGACGACGATGTCGCAGGAGATGACCAGGTCGCAGGCGCCGCCCCAGACGCTGCCCTCGACCAGGGCGATGACCGGCAGGGGGATCGCCTGCACCTTGCGCAGCACGGTCTCGAGCGCGTCCTCGTAGTCGAGGGGGTCGCGGCCGCGCACCGGCAGCTCGTTGATGTCGTGCCCGGCCGACCACACCTTCGATCCGGGCAGGGCGCGCAGGACCACCGCCCGGGCGCCGTCCCGCTCGAGGCTGTCGAGGGCGGCGACGAGCTCACCCACCAGCTTGGCGCAGATGCAGTTCCGGCGCGCCGGGTTGTTGAGGGTGATGGTGCCGATGCCGTCCGCGAGCGCCACCTGGATCAGGTCCATGCTCCCCCTCCTGCGGCCGCCGCGCGTCGCGCCGGGCCGGCGGGGTACTTGTACCACGGCCGGGGCCGGTTCGGGTCGGCGAGGGCTCCTGGGCCGCCGACCCGCGCCGGCACCCGGGCGCGCTGCTGCCCGCCGTGTCACCGCGGCCTGTCCCGGCCCTCTCCACCCGTCATCCCGAGCCGGCGCCGGGGACCTCCACCTGTCATCCCGAGGAGGCGCCGCAGGTGCCGACGAGGGATCCCTGCCGGAGGTGGACAGCACCCCGACGAGCAGCGCTCTCCCCGCTGGCAGGTCAGTGGTCATCCGCGAGGGATCCCTCGGGCCTGCGGCCCTCGGGATGACGGGATTCGCGAGGGCCCCCGGGGCCCGGGGGCCTCGGGGAGGGGGGGGCGGCCCGGCGGCGGCGCCGGGCGTCGCCCGAGCCCCACCTTTCCCCCACATCCCGCCCACGTTCTGTTCATTTCTTCGACCCTCCCGCGCCCGACCGTTGGGGCATGGGTCAGGCACAGCCAGCTTCCGAGCCGCGAGGTCAGGCCGCTGGCCGTCACGCCGGGCCCGGGGGGGTCGTCATGGCCACCGCCGCCCGCTCCGTCGCTGCCCTCGTCCTCAGCCTGGTCGCGACCGCTGGCGCCGCC
>CAYTJW010000255.1:0-7110 GCA_964438135.1 uncultured Thermoanaerobaculia bacterium | reverse complement strand
CGAGGCGACCTCGGCCAGGGCGAGGTCGAGCGCCTCCCGGGCGGGCGCCGAGATGCCGGCGCCGTCGAGGGCGGTGTTGACCTGGCGGAGCAGGCCGTGCAGCGCGGCCAGGGCACGGGCGGTGTTGAGGTCGTCGGCGAGGGCGGCGCGGAGGTCGGAGCGGAAGCCGTCGACGGCCGCGACCGCGAGGTCGCCCGGGCCGGTCGCGGCCGGGCTGTGGCGGAGGCGGCGCAGGGTGTTGCCGACCCGCTCCACCGCCTGGGCCGCGCCCTGCAGGCTGTCGAAGGTGAAGTTGAGCTTCTGCCGGTAGGGCACCGAGACGAGCAGGTAGCGGATCGCCAGCGGGTCGTGGCCCTTCGCCAGCAGGTCGCGGAGGGTGAAGAAGTTGCCCTTGGACTTGGCCATCTTCTCGCCCTCGACCACCAGGTGCTCGGCGTGCAGCCAGCAGCGGGCGAAGGGCTTGCCGGTGGCCCCCTCGGACTGGGCGATCTCGTTCTCGTGGTGGGGGAAGATGTTGTCGACCGCGCCGGTGTGGAGGTCGAAGCTCTCGCCGAGCAGGCTCATGGACATGGCCGAGCACTCGATGTGCCAGCCCGGCCGGCCCGGGCCCAGGGCGCTGTCCCACGACGGCTCTCCCGCCTTCGCCGCCTTCCACAGCACGAAGTCGCGCGCGTCCTCCTTCTCGTACTCGTCGCTGTCGACCCGGGCGCCGGCGATGTTGCCCGCGAGGCTGACCCCGGACAGGCGGCCGTAGGCCGGGAAGGTGGCGATGCGGAAGTAGACCGAGCCCTCGGAGCGGTAGGTGTGGCCGCGCGCCTCGAGGCGTTGGACGAGCGCGACCATCTGCGGGATGTAGTCGGTGGCGCGCGGGTAGTGCTCGGCCCGCTGCACTCTCAAGGTGTCGATGTCGGCGAAGAAGGCCTCGGCGTAGCGGTCGGTGTAGGCGCGCAGGGAGAGCCCCTCGCGGCTCGCGCCGCGGATGGTCTTGTCGTCGACGTCGGTCAGGTTCATGACCTGGGTCACGCGCAGGCCGAGCAGGCTCGAGGTGCGGCGCAGCACGTCCTCGAACAGGAAGGTGCGGAGGTTGCCGATGTGGACGAAGTCGTAGATGGTCGGCCCGCAGGTGTACATGCGCACGTGCCCCGGCTCGAGCGGCGCGAGCTCCTCCAGCCGACGGCTCATGGTGTTGTAGAGCGAGAGCGTCGCCATCCCCACCTCCGACCGGGAGATTGTACCGCGCCGGTGCCGGCGACCGGCTCGCGAGCCCGACTCCGACGGCTCGAACGCGCGCGGGGAGCTGGAGTGCCACGGCTTCGAGGCCAACGGCGTTGCGCGGGAGAGGGCCCGTCAGACCGGGCCGCTCGGGCCGCGGTCGGCACGTGGCAGCGGGCGGACCCGGATGCGGCGCTGCGTGACCACGGTGAAGCTACCGGCCCAGTCGGAGCGATGCTGGAGGATGGCGAGGACCCGGTCCACGAGGTCGGCAGGGTCCCGGCTCTCGAGCCGGAAGAGAACCACGCCGCACTCCGCTGGCAGGCCGGCGTGGAACGCCAGCTCGCCGAAGTCCTTGTCGAAGGTGAGCACCAGGCGAGCCTCACGTCGTGCCCGCGCCAGGACGACCTCGTCCCGCTGGCCGCGCAGGGACTCCTTGGCCGACAGCACGTCGTGGCCCCGATCGCGCAGCGCTCGGATCAGCGCCCCGGGCACGTTCTCGTTGGCGAGCAGCCGCATGAGCCCATCGCCCTTGCGGTCACGCCGGGATCGGGTAGACCCGCTCGCTCGCGAGGACATCGCAGGCGTAGGCGAGGCACGCCTGGATGTCGGCCCGCGTGAGGTGGTCGTACTGCTCGAGCACTTGGTCGACGGTCCAGCCCTGGGCGAGGAGCCCGACGACGAACTCGACCGCCATGCGCGTGCCCCTCACGACCGGCTTGCCGACCAGGATCCCCGGGTCGACCTCGATGCGCTCCTGCCAGCTCAAGGTGACCTCCCGTCTCGCCCCTGCCAGTATATCGCCCGGTACCTGGGGTCGCTCCGCGGCCCCGGCCGCAGGGTGTCGCCCTCCCCCCCGGCCGGTCGGGGGGCCTGGCGGGCGGCCTGCGGCTCGCTCGCCACCGCCCTTGCCGCGAGGTGCACGCTGGAAGCAACGTGACGGGAAAGCCCTGGCAGGCGGGAGGTGGCATTGAGCAGAGCTCCGCGTGTGCTGGTTGCGATGCTGGTTGTCATGGCGCCGGCGGCGGTGCTGGCGGGTGACCTGGACTCGCCGGAGAGCCCGTACCACCCGGCGAGCGCGATGCCCACCCTGGAGGACCTGTACCACCGGCTCGTGAGCGGTTCCGGGTACACGCTGCGCTTCGACTTCGTCGAGCCGGCCAGCGGTCCGGGCCCGACCGGCCACACCCTGCAGCAGGTGATGGACGCGGCGCCGGCGGCGAACGACGCGGCCGGGGCAGAGGCCGCCGAGGTCGTGGCGGGCGCGGCGTACTGGGGCCTGCTCAGCTCGAGCTGGGGGCCGCAGACCGGCACCCGGCCGCCCGCGCCGCCGGCCAGGACCGGGCAGACGACCTCGTACGCCGAGCGCGACGACGGCGACCTCGAGCGCGGCGTGGCGTGGCCCAACCCCCGCTTCACCGACAACGGCAACGGCACGGTGACCGACCACCTGACCTTCTTCCAGATGCTGTGGGGCCACGGCTTCGAGTCCGGCGACACGGGCGGCTGGTCGGTCACCCAGCCCTGACGGGTCGAGGGGGCCCTGCCAACCGGCCACGACGACCGTCGTGCGGGGCAGGCGTGGCACGCCACGGGCAGCTTCGGGCCTTGACAGCTCGACGGGTCGCCATACACTCGAGTAAGGAGAGGGGTTTTCGAAAGGAGATGCCGATGGCGACCGCGACCCTGACGTCGAAGGGCCAGCTCACGGTCCCCAAGGCCGTGCGGGATGCGCTCCACCTCCGGCCCGGGGACCGGCTCGAGCTCGAGGTCGAGAGTGACGGCACGGTCCGCATGCACGCTCTCACCAGACGGGTGGCAGACGTCTTCGGGATGCTCGCTCGACCGCGCCGGAAGGCCCGCTCCGCCGAGGAGATGGAGGCGGGCCTCGGGCAGGCCTTCCGGGAAGGCCGGCTGTGAGAGCTCTCGACACCAACGTGGTCGTCAGGTTGCTGGTCAACGACGACGAGGGACAGGCGCTGCGCGCGCGCCGGCTGCTCGAGGACGCCGAGGAGCGTGGCGAGCGCCTGTTCCTGAGCCGGGTCGCCCTGCTCGAGACCATCTGGGTGCTGGAGGCGGTCTACGCCTTCGACCGTGCCGAGGTGCTGGCCGCGATGGAGGCGCTGGCGCGGCTGGCCTGCCTGGAGCTGGAGGACCAGGTCGGCGCGCTCGAGCTGGTCCGGTTGGGACGGGCCACACCGTGCCACCTCCCCGACCTCGTCGTCGGCCTTGCCGGGCGGTCGCGCGGCTGCAACGCCACCCTGACCTTCGAGAAGAGCCTGCGCCGGAGCGACCTCTTCGAGCAGCTCTGAGCCGGCCCTCGCGTCCGCGGCGAGCGCCGGCCTCAGCACCCATCGCAGCAGGCGCGCGCTCTGGCTGGCGCGGTCCTTCTTCGCCGTGGGACCCGGGGTCACCCGGCGATCACGCGGTGGCGGCGAGCGCCTGCTCCACGACCTCGGGAAGGGGCACGGGCAGGAAGGAGGAGGTCGGGTAGAGGTAGTCCTCGCCGGAGTCGTCCACCACCCGGGTCAACCCGTGCGCCTCCGCGTCGGGGTCGGCCAGGACCCGGTACAGGCGGCGGACCTGCAGGTCCTCGCAGCCGGGGTTGGCGACGCACACCACGAAGTGCGGTCTGGTCGTGTCGTCGTGCATGGCTCACTCCAGCAGGCGTCTTGAGCTCGAGCTTCCTGCGGCCGACGCCGTGGGCCTCGAACCAGTGCACCTCGGCCCGGCGCACCGACCCGTCGGGCATCAGCACTCGAGCGATCCCCTTCGTCTTCCGCCAGCGCTCCCCGCCGAACGCCTCGCGCAGGGCGCGACGGTCGCGGACGGCCTTGCCGCCGGCGATGATCTCGACCTCCTCGACCTCACCGAGGATCTCGAAGTACATGCGGCACCCGACCCGCGCCCACCCGAGCTGGGCTCGCCGTCCGCGATCGACCCGGACGACGGCTTCGGGCACCAGTGTACCGCGCTCGCGGCGGACATGAGGTCTGTGAGCTCTGTGACCTGAGGCACCTCGGGGTGTAGGGTGTCGGGGTACGGAGCGAGGCAGACGCGGGAGGGACAGACCATGGCGTGGACACGAGGCGCGGCGGTGTTGGTTGCGGTCGTGTTGCTGGCGGCAGGGGCGGGGGTGGCGGGGACGACGGACTCCCCGGCGCCGCCGACCGACCCGGCGAGCGCGATGCCGACGTTGGAGGACCTGTACGACCGGCTGGTGAGCGGGGCGGCGTACGTCCTGCGGACGACGTTCGTGGAGCCGGCGGCGGGGCCGGGGGCGACGGGGCACACGTTGCAGCAGGTGATGGACGCGGCGCCGGCCGGGGACAACGCGGCGGGGACGGTGCCGTCCGAGGTGCTGTCGGGGAAGACGTACTGGGGGCTGCGGACGGACGGCGGTGGCTGGGGCGTGCAGACGGGCAGCGGGGTCCTGGCCGGCGGTCCGCCGGCGCCTGTTGGGGAGACGGGGCAGGTGACGTGCTACAACGCCTCGGGAACCGTGATCCCGTGCGCGGGTACCGGTCAGGACGGCGACCTGCGTCCGGGGGTGGCGTGGCCGAGCCCGAGGTTCACCGACAACGCCAACGGCACGGTGACGGACAACCTGACCGGGTTGATCTGGTTGCGGGACGCGAGCTGTGCGGACCTTGCGGGGACGGACACCAGCGGTCGGGGCAACTGGACGACGGCGTTGTCGGCTGCGGCGGCGTTGGCGAGTGGGACCTGCGGGCTGTCGGATGGTTCGGTTGCTGGCGACTGGCGGCTTCCCAGCCGGTTCGAGCTGGAGAGCCTGCTCGACCTGGAGTACTACAGCCCGGCGTTGTCGAACGCCGCCGGCACGGCGAAGTGGACCGAGGGCGACGCGTTCTCCGGGGTCCAGTCGCACTACTTCTGGTCGTCGTCGTCCTACGCGGGCAGCCCCTCGGACGCGTGGGCCGTGGGCCTCTCGATCGGCAACGTGAACTACTACGGCAAGACGGGCAGCTACTACGTCTGGCCGGTGCGAGGCGGACAGTGATGTCGTTTGGAGCTTCGACCCTTGGGGGGGTGCAGGGGGGATCTCCCCCCTGCCGAGCGCGGGTCGGCATCTCGGCCCGATCAGGGGGTGGGACGTGATCCGCTCGCCGAGGCTGGTCACCCGCTACCGCGAGCTGAAGGCCGAGGCGGAGGGCTGCCTGCTGCTGATGCAGGTCGGCTCGTTCATGCAGGTGATGGGCGAGGGCCCTCGGTCTCCCGCAGCCGCCGGCGAAGCGATGTCCGATGCCCTGTTGGAGGCAACATGAGAAACGCACTCGTCGCCCTGGTCATGACCCTCGCTCTGGTTGGCGCTGCCAGCCTGGCCTGGCCGCACGGCAACTTGAGCGACACGAACCACTGGGCGTGGTCGGAGAACGCCGGCTGGCTCTCCTGCAAGGCGACCCACGGTGGGGTGACGGTGCACTCGACCCACCTCTCGGGCTTCGCCTGGGCCGAGAACGTGGGCTGGGTCAAGCTCGGCAGCGACGCCGGCGGGCCCTACGCCAACACCTCGGCCACGAACTGGGGGGTGAACCGGGACGCCTCGGACAACCTCTCGGGCTACGCCTGGTCGGAGAACGCGGGCTGGGTCAACTTCGGCCCGACCCACGGCGGGGTGTCCGTGGACCCGCTGACCGGCGAGCTCGAGGGCTTCGCCTGGGCCGAGAACCTGGGCTTCGTGCACCTCGCCAACGCCGCTCCGTCCTACCGGGTGCAGCTGTTGGTGCCGCAGGCGCCGTCGACCCTGACCGGCGACCCCGAGCCGTCGACCTGGTCCAACGACTCGACCGTGACCGCCGAGTGGTCGGGCGCCGCCGGCAACGACCTCGGCCTCGGCTACTCGTTCCTGTTCGACACGGCCGCGGCCACGGTCCCGGACCTGACCGTCGACCTGCCGCACGCCGCGGACCCGCACTCGACCACCAGCGCCCCGCTGGCCGACGGCGACTCGCACTGGTTCCACATCGCCAGCTGCGACCCGGTCGGCAACTGCAGCCCGGCGGCGCACCTGGGGCCGTTCTTCCTCGACGCTACCCCGCCGCGGGTGGCGCTGGTGCAGAGCGTGGCCGACTCCGGCGACGGGCGCCTGGTCCCGGGCGAGCTGACCTGGGCGGCGATCACCCAGCTCTACGTGAGCTTCGACGACGTGCTCGCCGACCCGCCGGTGACCGACCCGGCCAGCTGGCTGGTGGTCTCAGCCGGCGCCAACCGGGTGCTCGAGACCGCGAGCTGCGCCGCCGGCGTCGGCGGCGACGACCAGGCGGTGACGGTCGACCAGGTGCTGTGGGACGCCCCGGTCACCACCGCCCGGCTGGGCCTCCACGGCGGCGTGCAGCTCGGGCGGGGCTGGCACCGGCTGCTGGCGTGCGGCGCCGGGGCGAGCCCGCTGGTCGACCGGGCCGGCAACCCGCTCGACGGGGACGGCGACGGCGTGGGCGGCGACGACCTGCTCTTCGACCTCGCAGTCGGCGTGGACGACCTGCTCTCGAACCCCAACCTGGACTCGGACCTGGCCGGGTGGGACGTGTCGTCGCCGGCGGAGGTCGTGTGGGGCGCGGACGACGCCGGCTCGGCGCCGACCTCGGGCTCGGTGGCGATCACCAACCTGACCGGCGCCGGCCACCAGATGAGCGTCGGCCAGTGCGTGGCGGTGGTCGCCGGCCAGGGCCACTGGCTCGGCGGCCGGGCGTGGGTGGACAGCGCCACGGCGGGCGCGCCGGCCGTGACCGCGGCGGTGACCTGGTACGCGGCGCCGCTGTGCGCGGGGTCGGTGCTCGGCAGCGGCGTCACGCCGGCGGAGGTGGGGGACTCCGGCACCGCCTGGCGCCCGGTCGGCGGCTGGCTGGCAGACAAGATCGGCGGTGCCCGCGTTACGCA
>CAYTJW010000254.1:0-7113 GCA_964438135.1 uncultured Thermoanaerobaculia bacterium | reverse complement strand
CCGGTCGACCCGGCCCGCGTCGCCGCCCTGGTCCGCGCCCGCGACCGGCTGTAGCCTCGGGCCGGGCCTGAGGCGAGCGTTGCGGCCGGCCCAGCCGTGCCGTACACTGCGTGCTCCGGCGCGAGCCGGCCAGCGGGGCGGGGGCAGCCGTCGTCGTCCCGCTGGGCGATGGAGGGCACATCCTGAGGTGGGTCGACGTCGCGGGCGGCGCGGAGCGCCCGCCGGGTCTTCCCGTCGTCAGTCCACCGACAACCGACCGTCGTCGAACGACCCCGAGGGGAGCGAGATCGTGGGACCAATGTCAGTTCCGAGCCGTCACCCCTGGTCGCGGGCCCTCGCCGCGGCCCTGACCGTCGCCCTCGCCCTCCTGGCCGCGGCGCCGACCTTCGCCGTCGCCCCCAAGGAGGCACGCGACCGGCTCGACCTCCTGGTCTGGGTCGACCCCAGCCTGCGGGTGGTGGAGGTGCCAGCCGACGCCGCCGTCGCGGGCGAGGCGCTGGAAGCGTACCCGGCGATGGAGGCCTTCCGCGCCAGCCACGGCGGCGCCTGGCGCTTCACCGTCGACCTGCGGCGGGGCGTGACCAGCCTGCTCGACGGCGGTGCCATCCCGATCATCCCCGGCCGGGCCAACGACCTGCCCTGGGACGCGGTCGCGCCCGGCTGCGCGAGCGCCGACTGCCTGCCCGTGGCGACGGTGGAGCGGCTCGCCCGCGCCTTCATCGACGCGAGCTCCGAGGCGCTCGGCGTGCGCTCCGCCGACCTCGAGCTCGACCCGGTCGGCTCGGGGCCCTTCGGCGACAGCCTCTACTTCCTGCGCTTCCAGTGGACGGTGGGCGGGGTGCCGGTCGAGCACGCCTCGGTCTACGTCCGCATCAACGGCGGCAACCTGATCCAGCTCGCCACCGAGCGGGTCGGCAAGGCCTCGCTCTCAGTCGAGCCCACGCTCACCTCAGCCGACGCCCGCGCCGTCCTGGCGGGCTACCTCGGCCCGTTCGGCAGCGGCCGCGACCGGCTGCTCGACCCCGGGTCGCTGGTGGTCGTGCCGGTGACCCCGGCCGGGCAGGACGCGGACGTCTTCGCGGCGCCGGTCGGGGCCGGCATCGGCTTCCGCCTGGCGTGGCGCGTCGCGTTCGCGCGCGAGGACGTGGTGGGCACCTGGGAGGGGGTGGTGGACGCCCACTCCGGCGAGCTGCTGCGCTTCGTCGACACCAACCGCTACGGCCGCGTCCACGGCGGCGCCTACCCCGGCGACAACCACGCCGGCGAGGCCGACCGGCCGTTCCCGTTCGCCGACACCGGCCTGCCGGCGCCCGACCAGTACGCCGACGCCGGCGGCCAGTTCCCGGGCTCGAGCGCCACCACCACCCTGCAGGGCAGGTACGCCCGGATCGTCGACTCCTGCGGCGACATCAGCAACGCCACCTCGAGCGGCGACGTCGACTTCGGTCTCGGCGCCGGGACCGACTGCGCCGTGCCGGCCGGCAACACCGGCGGCCCCGGCAACACCCACTCGGCCCGCACCCAGTACTACCACCTGACCACCGCCAACCTGCGGGCGCAGGCGTGGCTGCCGGGCAATTCCTGGCTGCAGAGCAGCTACATCACGGTCTACACCAACCAGTCGCCGTGGTGCAACGCCACCTCGGGCGGCGACTCCCTCAACTTCTACAAGGCCGCGTCCGGCTGCTGGAACCTGGGCGAGATCCCGGGCGTGGCGCTGCACGAGTGGGGCCACAGCCTGGACGACTTCGACGGCTCCGGCGGCGACTCGCGCCCGGTCGAGACCTACGCCGACTGGATGGCGGCGCTGCACCTGCACGACTCCTGCGTCGGCCGCGGCTTCCTGCTGTCCGGCAACTGCTCCGGCTACGGCGACGCCTGCACCAGCTGCACCGGCATCCGCGACATCGACTACACCAGGCACGCCGCCAACACCCCCTGGTCGGCCGCCAACTACGGCACGGTGTGGCAGAACAGCGGCAGCTCCTACTACGGCCCCTGCGGCATCGGCGCCCACGCCGAGGGCGCCATCGCCGCCCAGGCGCTGTGGGACTTCGTCAACCGCGAGCTGACCGCCGCCCCGCACAACCTCGACCTGGCCACCGCCTGGCTGGTCGGCGACCGCCTCTGGTACCTGACCATCCCGACCCTGGGCTACGACATGTACACCTGCTCGCCGCCGAGCTCGAACGGCTGCGGCGGGTCGAGCCTGTTCAACGTCATGCGGGCGGTCGACGACGACGGCGACGGCACGGCCAACGGCACGCCCCACGCCAGCGCGATCTTCGCCGCTCTCGCCGCCCACAACATCGCCTGCGGCGCGGCCGGCGACGCCTCGAACCAGGACCACACCTCCTGCCCGACGCTCGCCGCCCCCACCCTGGCCGGCGACGGCCAGAACAACACCGCCGTCCTCACCTGGCCCGCGGTCCCCGGCGCCGCGCGGTACGCCGTGTTCCGCAGCGACATCGGCTGCGACGCCGGCATGACCCGAATCGCGGTCGTGTCGTCACCCGGCTACACCGACACCACCGTCGTCAACGGCATCGTCTACCACTACGTCGTGCAGGCGCTGGGAACCACCGACGCCTGTGCCGGCCCGGTCTCCGCCTGCGCGGTGGTGACGCCGGTGCCGTGCTCCGACCCGGCCGCGCCGACGACGTTGGGCGCGGCCGCCGCCGGCGACAACCGGATCGACCTGACCTGGTCGAGCTCCGACCCGGCCGCCGCCAGCTTCAACGTCTACCGGGCGGTGGGCACCTGCCCGCAGGCCGCCTACGCGCTGGTCGCGAGCGGCGTGACCTCGACCGGCTACACCGACACCGGCGTCTCCGGCGGCCTCGACTACGCCTACGTGGTGGCCGCGGTGGACGCGACCGGCGGCTGCGAGTCGCCGGCCACCTCCTGCGCCCAGGCCCGGACCACCGGCTCGTGCGTCGAGCCGCCCGCCTTCGCCGGGGTCGGCTCGGTGACCAACCCGGGCCTCGCCACCTGCACCCTCGACCTCGCCTGGGGCCCGGCCACCACCTACTGCGGCGGGCCGGCGCGCTACCACGTCTACCGCTCGACCACCCCCGGCTTCACCCCGGGCCCGGCCAACCTGGTCGCCGCCAACCTCGCCGGCACCACCTACTCGGACGCGGTCGCCCTGGTCTACGGCGAGACGAGCTACTACGTGGTGCGGGCGACCGACGCGGCCAACGCGGTCCAGGACGACAACTCGGTCGAGGTCGCGAGCTCGCCGACCGGGCCGATCGGCATCGGCACCTGGAGCGACGACGCCGGCGACACGGGCGCGGCCGCGCTCGAGCCGGTGGCGCCGTGGACCGTGGTCACCAGCGGCGGTCACGCCGGCGCCAGGGCCTACGCGACGCCCAGCTACGGGGACGACCTGTGCGTCGCCCTCACCTCGGGCACCCTCCACGTCGGCGCCGACGCGCAGCTCGCCTTCTGGTCCAAGTACGGCATCGAGAGCGGCTGGGACAAGGGGGAGGTGCAGATCTCGAGCGACGGCGGCACCACCTGGGCGCGGGTGCAGGTCAGCTACCCGGGCAGCTCGAGCTACACCTCGGACGCCTGCGGCCTGCCCGCCGGGACCTACTTCACGGGCACCGGCTCGAGCTACGCCCAGTACTCGGCGTCGCTGGCGACCTGGGCCAACCAGGACGTGCGGGTCCGCTGGCTGCTCTCCTCCGACACCTCGCTCAACGGCTCCGGCTGGTACGTCGACGACGTCACCGTCAGCAACGTCGAGGTGCCGACCTCGTGCGAGACCGGGGGCGCGACCATGCCGGCGGCGTTCGCCAAGGTCGCGCCCGCCGACTCGGCCCCCGGCCAGCCGACCACGCTCACCCTGGTGTGGGGCGCGAGCTCCGGCGCCACGGACTACGAGCTGTGCGTGGACACGGTCGACAACGACGCCTGTGACGGCGCCTGGAGCTCGACCGGCGGGGCCACCAGCGCCGCGCTCGTCGGCCTCGCCGAGCCGACCACCCACGCCTGGCAGGCGCGGGCGGTCAACGCCTTCGGCACCACCGAGGCCGACGGCGGCGCGTGGTCGGTCTTCACCACCACCGCCACCCTCTTCGCCGACGGCTTCGAGGCCGGCGACACGGCGGCGTGGTCGGCCCAGGAGCCCTGACCGGCGCCCGGGAAGGCTCCGCTCACCCCGGCTCTGACTCGCCGTCGGGCGCGGCTACCCGCGCCCCGGCGCGGCTGACCAGCGGGTAGCGCTGCGGGTGCTCGACGGACTCGACGGCCAGGTCGACGTCGAGCTGGGGCCAGTAGAGGTGGCCGGGGTGGGGCAGGGTCATCCAGGAGCCGGCCGATCGGCGCCTCGCGAAACCACGGGAAGAGCTCGAAGGGGAGGAACAGCTCGCGCTCCTCCAGCAGCAGCCAGAAGCCGTGCCGCGAGACGTTGGTGACCTCAACCACCGAAGTGCCGCTACCAGCCCGCGTCCAGCGTACCACCGCGGCCGGACCGGGTATGATCGCGGCCGACGGGGGAGGACGGTGGCCGAGCTCAGCGCCTGCACCATCGTGTCCAAGAACTACCTGCCGCTGGCGCGGGTGCTGGCGCGCTCGTTCCGGCAGCACCACCCGGGCGGCCGGTTCTTCGTCCTGCTGGTGGACCGCCTGGACGGCGCCTTCGACCCCGCGGCGGAGCCGTTCGAGCTGGTGGCGCTCGAGGATGTCGGCATCCCCGACCTGGCCGGGTTCCTCTTCAAGTACACCATCCTCGAGGTCAACACCGCGGTCAAGCCGTACCTGCTGGCGCACCTGCTCGAGCGGCACCGGCTCGACCGCCTGCTCTACCTCGACCCCGACATCCTCCTCTTCGCCCGGCTCGAGCCGGTGGCGGCGGCGCTCGAGGAGAGCGCCATCGTCCTCACCCCGCACCTGACCGCGCCCTACGCCGACGACCGCCACCCCGACGAGCTGGCGATCCTCCGCTCGGGCGCCTACAACCTCGGCTTCCTCGCCCTCGCCGACCGGCCGCCGGTGCGGAGCTTCCTGGCCTGGTGGCAGGAGCGGGTGTTCGACCGCTGCGTGGTGCGGGTCGAGGAGGGGCTGTTCGTCGACCAGAAGTGGGTCGACCTGGTGCCCGGGTTCTACGACGGGGTCCGCGTCCTGCGCCACCCGGGGCTCAACGTCGCCTACTGGAACCTCCACTCGCGGCGGGTGGAGGCGGGCCCGCCGCCGACGGTCGACGGGGAGCCGCTCTGCTTCTTCCACTTCTCCGGCGTCGAGCTGGACGACCTCGAGGTGGTGTCGCGCCACCAGAACCGTTTCCGGCTCAAGGACCTGCCCGGGGCGCGGCCCCTGTTCCAGCGCTACCGCGAGCTGGTGCTGGCCGAGGGCTGGAAGGAGGCGAGGGGCTGGCCGTACGCCTTCGCCACCTTCGCCGACGGGGTGAGCGTGCCGGAGGCGGCGCGGCGGCTGTACCTGTCGCTGGGGCCGGCCGCGGCCCGCTTCGGCGACCCCTTCGCGGTCGGCCCCGGGACCTTCCGCGAGTGGATGCTCGAGGCCGAGCGGGGCCACGGCCCGCTGCCGGTCCCGCGGCTCGCGCACTTCGTCCACCAGGCCTCGCCGGCGCTGCGCCAGTTCTTCCCCGACCCGTGCGGCGCCGACGCCCGCCGCTACGCCGAGTGGCTGCTCGAGCACGGCCGCCACGAGTACCGGCTGCCGGACGCCTTCCTCGCGCCGCTCGCGCCGCTGCTGGCCGTACCCGCGGCCGGGGCGGGTGGCGGCGTCGAGGCGGCCGCGCTGCCGCGCCGCGGCCTGCTGTGGCGCGCCTACCACTCGCGCGCCGCGCGGCGGCTCAAGGAGTGGGGCAAGCGGGTGCTGGGGCAGCGGCGGGCGATGGCGCTGAAGCGGGTGGTCAAGCCGGTCGCGACCGGCGAGGCCGAGCCACCCGCGCTGCCGATCGCGCCGCCTGAGCTCGCGACCGGGCCGAACCTCGACCGGGTCGGCCTCAACATCACCGGCTACGTGCGCACCGAGAGCGGCATCGGCGAGGGCCTGCGGGGCCTGATCCGGGCCGCGCGCCACGCCGGCATCCCGTTCGTGCTCAACGACGTCGCCCTGGGGGTGGCGTCGCGGCGCGAGGATTCCAGCTTCGCGGAGTTCTCGGACCGGCCCGAGTACGGCGTCAACGTCTTCGCGGTCAACGCCGACGAGGTCTGGCATGTCGCCCCCCACGTCGGCCTCTCCCGCTTCGAGGGGCGCTACAACGTCGGCTGCTGGTCGTGGGAGCTGGAGACCTTCCCGGCCGAGTGGCTGCGCTCGTTCGAGCTGTTCGACGAGATCTGGGCGCCGAGCCGCTTCTGCCAGGACGCGATCTCGACCGTGGCGCCGATCCCGGTGCGCCGCCTGCCGCACCTGGTCGAGGTCGACCCCCCACCGGCGCCGGACCGGGCCCGCTTCGGCCTGCCCGAGAACCGCTTCGTGTTCCTGTTCGTGTTCGACTTCCTCTCCTACTTCGAGCGCAAGAACCCGCTCGGCCTGGTGCGCGCCTTCCGCCGGGCCTTCGCGGGCGACGACCGCGCCCTGCTGCTGCTCAAGTGCGTCAACTCCGAGCGGGCGCCGGACCGTCTCGCCGCGCTCCAGAGGGAGGCGGCCGGGGCCGAGGTGCAGCTGCTCGACCGCTACCTCGACCGGCACGAGGTCTACCAGCTGATGGCCTCGGCCGACGCCTACGTGTCCCTGCACCGCGCCGAGGGCTTCGGCCTGACCCTGGCCGAGGCCATGGCCCTGGGCAAGCCGGTGGTCGGCACCGCCTGGTCCGGCAACCTCGACTTCATGCAGCCCGGCAACAGCCTGCTGGTGCCGTACCGCCTGGTCGAGCTCGAGCGCGACGAGGGCCCGTACCGCCAGGGCAACCGCTGGGCCGAGCCCGACGTCGAGTGCGCCGCGGAGCTGATGCGCAGCCTCGTCGAGCAGCCGGCCCTGGCCGCGGAGCTCGGCCGCCGCGCCGCCGCCGACGTGAAGGCGGAGCTCGGCCGCGACGCGGTCGCGGCCATCGTCCGCGAGCGCCTGCGCGACATCCTCCGCCGCCACCCGCCGGGGCCGGGGCTGACCCACCCCTCAGGGCGAGGGGCGGGCAGCGTGTAG
>CAYTJW010000253.1:0-7126 GCA_964438135.1 uncultured Thermoanaerobaculia bacterium | reverse complement strand
ACCGCGCCGGCGCCGCAGCCCCCCGCCGCGACGACCCCACCGCAGGCACGGACCGCGGCCGTCGGCACGCCGGCGGCCAGCGACGACCCCTTCGCCTACTGTGCCGCAGTGGGGACTCTGGACGCGCCGGACCAGCGCTACACCGGCGCGGCGCTGCCGGATGAACTGCTCGAGACCCTGGTGCGGCAGGGGGTGGTGCCGGCCGACGCGCCGCCGGAGGCGCAGCGCCGCACGGTCTGGCGGTGCATGGACTGGGGCGTGGTGGCCTGCTTCCCCGGCGCCAACCTGCCGTGCCAGGAGAAGGCCGACACCAGGTCCACGCCGACCGCCGAGATGACCGAGTTCTGCTCCCAGAACCGAGAGGCCGAGACCATCCCGGCGGCGGTCACCGGGCGGGCGACGGTCTACGCCTGGGCCTGTCAGAACGGCGAGCCCGCGCCGGTCGGGCGGCCCTTCCAGGCCGACGCCGCGGGCTTCATCGCCGAGGTCTGGCACGCCGTGGCGCGACCGGGTGCGGTGGGCGGCCAGCAACCGACACCCGCGGCCCGCATCCGGATCAGCCGCGACGGGCGCCTGGCCAGCCTGCCCATCGACCCGGACAACGTCGAGTCGACCCGCGACCTGATCCAGTCGGATGCGGTTCGCTCCCGCGGCCTGCAGCTCTTCCTCTACGAGCCGGTCGGCCTGCTGCCGCAGCTCCTGGTCTCCGGCGAGCCGGACGCCGTCGAGCAGCTCGTGGCCACCATCCGCGAGATGTTCCTCGACACCGGCGTCAAGCACACGGTGGTGATCTCGGCGCGGCTGACCCAGCTCTCCGACTCGGAGATCCGCGGCCTCGGCATCAACCTGTTCCCCAGCAGCCTGTCCTACACCGGCTCCTTCGAGTGGGACTACGCGGACCGGGAGTGGGACGGCTGGGTCGGCCTCGACGTCAACCAGTCGGGCGGCAACGTGCTCGTCGCCGACGAGAGCCTCGGCCGCGGCAAGGCGCTGGTGGCGAGCGAGGTGTTCACCCCCAACGGGGTCAAGGCCGAGATCTCGGACGTGCAGCACGAGCCGGTCTTCAGCCTCGACAACTACGGCAACGTCCAGACCGACTACCAGGACCTCGAGACCACCATCGAGGTGACGCCGATGGTGATGAGCTTCGACCCCGCCGAGCTGACCAGGTCGCAGGTCCGCCTCGACATCTCGGTCAAGGTCTCGATCATCTCCGGCGAGAAGCGGATGGGGGACACCACCGCCCCGCAGTACAGCGACAAGAGCTTCCAGACCACCCGCGTCTTCCCAGCCGACGGGCGCACCTACCTGGTCGGCTCCTTCGTCTCCGACTCCGACATCGTCTCCCGCTCCGGCGTCCCCTACCTGTCCAAGATCCCCCTCGTCAAGTACCTCTTCTCGCAGAAGACGACCACCCGCAGCCGCAGCTACGCCCTGCTGACCCTGGCGGTGCACGTCCTGCCCGCGAGCACCTCGTGGGACGACGTGCGCAGCGCCTGGTCGCACCGACCGGTCACGACCGGCGACGGCCGGGACGAGAGCCTGGACCACAAGCAGGGCGCGGACGACCTCACCGCGATCCTGGACCAGGCGACCGAGCCGCTCCGCGTCGAGGAGTGGACCGACGAGGAGTGACCGGGGCGGCCCCCCGGTCGCGGGCCGCGCCGGGAGGGGAGCCGGCTCAGGCCTCGACCTCTCCCCCCAGCTCCTGCCGGAGGGCGGCGGAGCGGGCGACGACCTCCGCCCCGTGCCGCCCCTCGTCCCTGGCGAGACCCGCCAGGATCTGCCGCAGCGCCGGGTCGTCGCACGGCCCGAAAGGGGAGGGGCGGCGGGCCGGGCCGCCGCCCCTTGGAAGCGCGCCCCCGCCGGCGGGGTCGCGCGGCCGGACGCCCCGTCACTCGGTGAAGCGGAACGACGAGATCTCGCAGACGTCGACGCCGCGCTTGACCGCCTCGTCGCCGTCGCTGAACACGGCCTTGAAGTCGAACTTGCAGTACCCCGTGCCGTCGTCGAAGTTGATCACCACCGACTCGCCCGGCGGCAGCGTGTCCAGGCCGAGGATGTCCTCCTCCCAGGTGTCCGCGCCGACGTTGGACGCGTAGAACTCGGTGATCGTGTAGCTCGTCTCGTTGATGATGCGCACGCGCCGGTCTTCCGCCCCGGCCCCGGCGGCGACCCCCATCACCACGACCGCGACGACCACCAGCACCCCGACACTGAGACGCCTCATACGCATTCCTCCTTGTGCCCCTGGCTCGATGTCGAGCTCTGCCTTCGCCGCGGCCGTCCTGCCGCGGCGCCACCACTCGGGTCCTCGTTGAACGGGGGTATGGCTCGGGGTGCTCCCGACCGCCACCGCACGCCCGACACCCGGACGGAGACCGCCCCCCCCACCCCTCGAGTCTAACACCGGTCGCCGCTCCTGTGCCGCAGGGGCGCCCGGGTCGGGGGAGAGCCCGGCCCGACGCCTTCAGCCGAGCGCCTCGCGCACCTTCACCGCCAGCTCGGCCAGCGTGAACGGCTTCGCCAGGAAGTGGACGCCCTCCCCCAGCACGCCCCGGTCGGTGATGACCTCCGTTGCGTAGCCGGACACGAGCAGGCGAGCGACGCCCGGCACGATCCCCGCCACCCGCTCGGCGAGCTCCCGGCCGTTCATCCCGGGCATCACGACGTCGGTGACCAGGAGCCGGATCTCCGCGGCGTGGGCGGACGCCAGGTCGAGGGCCTCGGCGGGGGTGGCGGCCGTGAGCACCCGGTAGCCGAGGCGTCGCAGCATGGTCGCGCCGACCGCCAGGATGGACGGCTCGTCCTCGACCAGCAGGACCAGCTCGCCGGCGGGAGCCGGGGCGCCGGGCGGCCGCTCCTCCCCCGCCGTCGCCGCCTCCGCGCACCGCGGCAGGTAGATGCGGAAGGTCGCGCCCGCGCCCGGCGCGCTCTGCACCGTGATCAGGCCCTTGTTCTGCCTGACGATGCCGTAGACGGTGGCGAGCCCCAGGCCGGTGCCCTGGCCGGGCCCCTTGGTGCTGAAGAAGGGCTCGAAGATGTGGTCGAGGATCGCCGGCTCCATGCCGCTGCCGTCGTCCTGGACCTCGAGCAGCACGTGCGGGCCGGGGGCGAGGCCGGGGCAGGCAGTGCAGAAGGCCTCGTCGAGGTCCACGTTCTCGGTCCGGAGGGCGACGTGGCCCGGTCCGCCGATGGCGTCCCGGGCGTTGACGCAGAGGTTGGCCAGCACCTGGTCGACCTGCGACGGGTCGACCCGCACCGACCACAGCTCCGGTCCCGGCCGGAAGGACAGCTCGACGTCCTCGCCGACCAGCCGCCGCAGCAGGTCGAGCATGCCGGCCACGACCTGGTTCAGGTCCACCACCCGCGGCGCCACCGTCTGGCGGCGCGCGAACGCCAGCAGCTGCCGGGTGAGATCGGCGGAGCGGAGGGCCGCCCCGCGAATCCCCTCCAGGCTCCCGCGCAGCTCCTCGGCCAGCGCGGGCTGGAGCAGGGCCAGCTCGGCGTGGCCGAGGATGACCCCCAGCATGTTGTTGAAGTCGTGCGCCACGCCCCCGGCCAGCTGGCCGATCGACTCGAGCCGCTGCGCCCGGTCGAGCTGCGCCTGCAGGCGCTCCGCCCGCTTCCGCTCGGTGATGTCCTGGGTGAACCCGATCATCGCCGCCGGCTCGCCGTCGCCGTCGCGCTTGACGATGCCGGAGCTGAAGGCGTCCCGGTCGCTCCCGTCCGGCCGCTTCAGCCGGTACTCGACCTTGAGCGGCCGGGCCCCGGCCACGGCGGCGGCGCTCTCCTGGTCGACCCGGTCGCGGTCGTCGGGGTGGACCATCGCCAGGAAGCCGGCGTAGGTGAGCGGGAACGACCCGGCGGCGCGCCCGACGATGCGGAAGAGCTCCGGCGACCAGGCGACCGCGCCGGTCCGCAGGTCCCAGTGGAACGAGGCGATGCCGCTCAGTCGCTGCACCTCCAGCAGGTCCTGCTCGCGCTGCCGGGCCTGGTCCTCCATCTCCTTCTGGCGGGTGACGTCGAGCTCGATGCCGTTCCAGACCAGGTCGCCGTCCGGGGTGACCCGCGGTGCGGACAGGAAGCGGCGCCAGCGACGCTCGCCGGACGGGAGACGGACCTCGACCTCGACGTCGAGCGTCGAGCGCTCGGCGGCCGCCCGCCGCTCTCGCTCCGCGACCAGGGCGCGGTGCTCCTCGACGACCTGGCCGTAGAGCAGGGCCGGGTCGCGCTCGACGTCCTCCACCCGCAGGCCGTGCAGCCGCTCGACCGCCGGGCTGACGTAGGTGAAGCGCCGCTGCTCGCCGTCGCGGCCACTGTCGATCTGGTAGACCATGCCCTCGGCCAGGTTCTCGCTCAGGAAGCGCAGGCGCTCCTCGCTGTCGTGCAGCGCCCGCTCGGCCCGCCGGCGGGCGGTGACGTCGGTGACGACCGAGATGAAGCCCTTGAGCTCGCCCCTCTCGTCGAGCTGGTAGTCCCAGTCGACCTGCAGCTCGACCGGGGTCCCGTCCCTCCTCGTCGAGACCGCCTGCAGCGGCGTCGCCGCCGGCTGCTCCCGGGCCACCCTCGCAAGCTCGCGCCGCAGCGCCTCCTGCGGCCCGCCCGGCGGCACCGCCTGCCAGAAAGGCTGGCCGACGAGCTCCCGCTCGGAGCGGCCGAGGATGCGCTCGAGGCCGCGGTTGCAGTAGGTGACGACGCCGCCGCGGGAGACCTCCGCCACGCCGTGGGGCAGGGTGTCGAGGAGCAGCCGGTAGCGGGCCTCGCTCCGGCGCAGGGAGTCGACCGCCTGCCACCGCACCTGCTCGGCGGCCAGGGCGTCGAGGGCGAACGAGATGTCCGCGCCGATGTCGTCGAGCAGGTGCCGCTCGTCCTCCTTGAAGAAGAACGCCTCCGCCGCGTACAGGTTGAGGGTTCCGACGACCCTGCCCCCCTCGCGGAACGGCACCGCGGCCGAGGAGCGGTACCCCCGCCGCAGCGCCTCCTCCCGCCAGGGCAGCATGCTCGGGTCGCTGCCGATGTCGTCGCAGATGACGACCGTGCCCTCCCGCACGGCGGTCCCCGTTGGTCCTCTGCCCGTGGGAGCGTTGCTGGCCGTGACGGCGATGGCGCCGAGGTAGCCGTCCTCCGCCCCGGCGTGGACCAGGGGCCGCACCGCCCCGTCCGCCTCGTCGAGCAACCCGATCCAGGCCAGACGGAAACCGCCCGCCTCCACCGCCACCTGGCAGACGGAGCGGTAGAGGCCCGCGGCGTCCCGGGCCCTGACGATGGCCTGGCTGACGCCGCTCAGGACGGCGTAGAGCCGGGCCAGCTCCCGGAGCCGCTCCTCGCGCCGGGAGGGCGGCGCCGGCGTCGCCCCCGGCAGCGACCCGGAGCGCCCCCCCGCGCCGCCGAACGGGCCGCCGGCCCCGTCCTGTCCGTCCTCAGCCATCCCCGTCTCCCGTCCCGCGCCGAAGCAGCGGCTGCCCGGACTGTCCGCCCGTCGGGCAACAGTCTAGCGGCGTCCTCCCGGCCGGTCGAGGCATGTTCTGCCGTACCCGTACCCGTACCCGTACCCGATGTCGCTGGTCGCGGGTGCCCGAGTGTCACGGCATGCGCCGGTCGGCGCCGAGGCGCCAGGCGCTCTCCTCCGCAGCACCCTCCCGCCCCGTCGGGTACGGGTACGGGAACGGGTACGGGTACGAAGGGAGGAGCTCCCGGTCCCCTGGAACTCGACTCATCCGTGAAGATCTCGTTCCCTCAAGGACCTAGCGGCATCCTCCCGGCCGGTCGAGGCGGGCGTGCTGGGCCGTCACCTCCTCGAGGGGCTCCATGGTGCGCCGGCGGCCGGCGAAGCGCGCCAGCTCCCGGTAGCCGGCCTCGCGCAGCCGCTCGAGGCCGCGGTCGAAGTCCCGCAGCAGGTGGTCGGGGTGGTGGGCGTCCGCCGACAGGGTCGCCGGGATGCCGCGCGCGGCGCAGGCTCGGAGCAGCTCGAGGGAGGGGTAGGCGTCGCGGCAGGGCATGGACCAGCCGGAGGTGTTGAGCTCCACCACCAGGCCCGCGTCGCGCACCGCGTCGAGCGCCTCGCCCACCAGTTGGGAGAGGTCCGCAGCCGGTCGCTGGTTGAACTTCTTGGGCAGGTCGAGGTGGCCGACGAGGTCGAACAGGCCGCTTGACGCCAGCGAGCGGACGCCCTCCCAGTAGCCGCGGTGGACGTCCTCGCGCGCAGCCGCCGACAGGCGCTCCCAGTGGGCCGGGACGGCGTCGGTGACGAAGCCGCCCACCTCGTGGCAGGAGCCGATCAGGTAGTCGAACGGGAGGCCCGCGAGCGCGGCCCCGATCTCGGCCGCCCGGCCCGGGAACCAGTCGACCTCCAGCCCCAGGCGCACCGTGACGCCCGCCGCGGCCGCCGCGGCCGCTCTCACCAGCGCCACGTAGTCGGTCAGCCGCCCCGGGGCCATCGACCACGGCGGCACCGAGCCGTCCGGCCGCAGGGTCAGGTGGTCCGAGATGCCGACCTCGTCGACCCCGAGCGCGACCGCGCGGGCGACGATGGCCGCGACCGGGGCCGCCCCGTCGCTCGCCGTCGAGTGGTTGTGGTAGCTGGCGATCACCCCGCCCCCCTGGCCGCGCCGGTCAGCTCTCGCGCTCGAGGATGGCGACCGCGCTGGCCGAGAAGATGCCGCCGTTGCCGTACACCAGCGCCCGGCGGGCGCCCTCGAGCTGGCGGGCGCCGGCGCCGCCGGTCAGCTGCACGCACGCCTCGACGACGTTGTAAATCGCCGGCACCTCCCAGGGCGCGCCAAAGGCCAGCAGGCCGCCGTGGGTGTTGACCGGCAGCTCGGCCGGCGGGTAGTCGCCGCCGGTGCGGCGGAAGCGCTCCTCGACCCAGGCCCCGCCTGAGCCGCGGCCGGCCAGGCCGACCGCCTCGACGGCGCGGACCAGGCAGATCGGGAAGCAGTCGTAGAGGCCGAAGAAGTCGACCTCGGCCACCCCCAGGCCGGCCTCGCGGTAGGCCCGGGCGCAAGCCTCCTCGCACGAGAACATGTCCTCGTCGACCACCGGCGGCGGGTAGAGCGGGCCCGAGCCCTCGCCGCCGCCCCGCACCAGCACCGCCGGCCGCCGGCCGAGGCGCGAGCGCGCCGCC
>CAYTJW010000252.1:0-7138 GCA_964438135.1 uncultured Thermoanaerobaculia bacterium | reverse complement strand
GGCACCGCCGCCACGCCAGCCAGGAGCAGCGCGCGTCCTGCCGAGGCGCCTCGCATCCGCCCGAGTATAGCGGCGAACGGGGGGAGCGATCAGCTGCCGGCTGGCGGCCATCGGCTCCGCCGCCCGCCCCCCGGCCCCGGGGGAGCCCCCTCGAGGCTCGGCTCATGGGCGGTCGGGGCAAGCTGACCGCCGACAGCCGGGGGCCGCCAGCTCGCGCCTCGTTGCCGCCACCCCGAACCTGGCTTGCGGGCCGGCGGTGCTATCATCCCCCGGGCGGCCGGGCTGCCCTGCCCCCCGGCCGGGGAGAGAGAGCCGGGCACGGGCCGGAGGATCACCCTGACGACGACGGAGCGCACCGCGCCGGAGAGCGGCCGCGGACACCTGGTGCTGATCGGCGGCGCCGAGGACAAGCGGGGCGCGATGACCGTCCTGCGACACGCCCTCGGCCTGAACCAGGGCCGGTCGGTGGTGGTGATCCCGACCGCCAGCGACGAGCCCCGGCAGCGGGCGGACGAGTACCGCCGCGCCTTCTCGGCCCTGGGCGCCAGCCAGGTGGCTGTCGCCGACGTGCGCAACCGCACCGAGGCTGTCAACGCCAGGGTGGTGGCCATGGTCGAGGCCGCGGACCTGGTCTTCTTCACCGGCGGCGACCAGGTCCGCCTGGTCGCGACCCTGGCCGGCACGCCGCTGGAGGCGGCGGTGCGGGCCGCCCTCGACAACGGCGCCACCGTGGCCGGCACCAGCGCCGGCGCCGCCGCGGCCGGGGAGATCACGATCTACCACGGCGACGGCGCCGGCCTGGTCAAGGGCGCGGTCCACCACACCCCGGGCTTCGGGTTCCTCCCCGGCCTGGTGGTCGACACCCACTTCGACATGCGCGAACGCCTGCCCCGCCTGGTCCAGTTCCTGTGCTCCGGCGGCGGTCTGCGGGGCATCGGCCTGGCCGAGGACACGGCGGTGTCGGTCACCGCCGAGGGGCTGGCCACGGTGGTCGGCGCAGCCGCGGTGACGGTGCTCGACGCGTCCGACGTCGAGGCCTCCAACTTCGACGACCTCGGCGAGCGGGGCATCCTCACCGCCACCGGCCTCGGCCTCGGCTTTCTCGCCCCGGGCACGGTCTTCGACCTCGACTGCTGGCGGGTCGCGGGGCTGCCCGAGCGGCTCGACATGGCATTTCCCACGAGGAGGGACGATCTTCATGAGGGACTTCGAGCTGAGTGATCTCCGCAGCTACCAAGGACCCAACCTGTACCTCGACCGCCAGGCCTTCACCTGCCGGTTGTTCCTCGCCCCGAACGGGCCCGACGTGGGCCACTACCGGGACGAGGTCCTGCGGCTCTTCCCCCGCCTCGAGGCTCGCTGGCCGGAGAAGGTGGTGGACCTGTTCTGCCTGGTCCTGCTCGAGGTGCTGAAAATGGACATCGACCTCGCCTGCACCCGCTACCGGGTCGAGGGCGACGGCGACGAGACCCTGCTGGCCTTCGACTACCTCGACGCCGACATCGCCGAGGAGGCGCTGTGGGTGGCCCGCGACTGGTTCCGGGCCATGAACGACCGCCGCCCGTTCGACATGGAGGGCGAGTTCAAGCGCCTCCAGGCGCGCTTCGACAAGACCCTCTACGGCGGCCCGACCCTCTACTCGCTGATCGAGGCCGGCCTCAAGCGCGACATCCCGGTCTTCTACCTGCCGGAGGAGAACCAGTTCCAGTGGGGCTACGGCCGCAAGGCGGTGCGGGGCCGCTCCACCACGTTCCACGTCGACGGCATCAAGGACACCGAGTTCACCACCTTCAAGGACATGTGCAAGGAGTTCCTCCTCTCCTGCGGCTTCCCGACCCCGCGCGGCGCGACGGCCTTCACCGCCGCCGAGGCCGAGGCCGCCGCCACCGAGCTCGGCTTCCCGGTGGTGGTGAAGCCGGTGGCCGGGCACAAGGGGCAGGGCGTGGTGACCGGCATCGACTCGCTCGAGGGCGTCCGCCGCGCCTTCGCCAACATCGTCTCCTCGGCCGCCGTGAAGCGCTTCGACGGCGCCATCGTCGAGCAGCAGATCTACGGCACCGACCACCGCCTGCTGTCGGTGGGCGGCCGCTTCGTCGCCGCCCTCGAGCGGGTCCCGGCCTACGTCGACGGCGACGGGGCCCACACCATCGCCGAGCTGGTCGAGCGCGAGAACCAGACCCCGGCCCGGCTCGACAACGCCCGCTCGCCGCTGTGCAAGATCAAGCTCGACGACGACCTCCAGGACTTCCTGCGCCTGCAGGGCAAGACCGTGCAGACGGTGCCGGCCGCGGGCGAGCGGGTGTTCCTGCGGCGGGTCGCCAACATCTCGGCCGGCGGCGTGTCGATCAACGTCACCGACCGCATCCACCCGGCCAACGTCAAGATGGTCGAGGACATCGCCAAGTTCTTCCGCGTCACCTGCCTGGGGATCGACGTGCTGACCGAGGACATCTCCCGGCCCTGGACCGAGGGCAAGCTCGGCATCATCGAGATCAACGCCGGGCCGGGCGTGTTCATGCACCTGGCGCCGGCCATCGGCGAGTCGGTCGACGTCCCCGGCGCGATCATCCGCACCCACTTCCCCCGGCCGGGCGCGGAGCGGGTGCCGATCATCGCCGGCAACCGCCTCCGCCTCGGCTTCTGCCAGCTCCTGCGCGACAAGCTCGAGGCCAGCCGGCCGGGGATCGAGGTCGGCACCCTCACCAGCGAGGGGGTCTACTTCAACGGCCAGTACTTCTTCAACAACCCGCGCCACGACCAGAACGTTCGCATCGTCCTGCGCAACCCGCGGCTCGGCTTCGCCGTCTTCAGCCACGACCGCGACGCCCTCGCCGAGTACGGCACCATGCACCAGGGCGCCGACGTCGTGGTCCTCGAGGACCCGGAGCCGGCCGAGGAGACGCTGGCCCGGGACCTGCTGCCGGGCGGGTACCTGGTGCGGGTCGCGAACGGCTCCGTCCGGACCTTCCGCGACGGGCTCGAGGTGGGGTGCGTCGCCGTCGCCGACCCCGCCCAGCGGGACTCGGCGCTGCTCGAGACCGTCGAGCCCCTGCTCGGCGAGCTGCTGGCCAAGTACGACTGAGAACCGGAAGGCGAGGCGGCGCCGCCGCCCCGCCGCACCGGTCGGAGGGACGACTGATGATGATCCTGCTCAAGGGGTGCGAGGTCTTCTCGCCGGAGCCGCTCGGTCGCCGCGACGTGCTCGTCGCCGGCACCCGGGTGGTGGCCATCGCCGAGCAGATCCCCGAGCCGGCGGGGGTTGCGGTCGAGGTGATCCCCGCCCACGGCCTGCGCCTGATCCCGGGCCTGGTCGACGGCCACGTCCACATCGCCGGCGCCGGCGGCGAGGGCGGCCCGGCCACCCGCACCCCCGAAATGCACCTCGGGCAGATGCTCGACGGCGGCATCACCACCGTCGTCGGCTGCCTCGGCACGGACGGCATGACCCGCAACGTCGAGAGCGTGCTGATGAAGGCCAAGGGCCTGCGCAGCGAGGGCGTGTCGGCCTGGATCTACACCGGCGCCTACCAGGTGCCGACCCCGACCCTGCTCGGCGACGTCGGCCGCGACATCGCCCTGGTCGAGGAGGTGATCGGCGTCGGCGAGGTGGCGATCGCCGACCACCGCTCGTCGGGGCCGACCGTGGACGAGCTGATCCGGCTGGCCGAGCACGCCCGGGTCGGCGGGATGCTGGCCGGCAAGGCCGGCATCGTCAACCTGCACATGGGCGACGCCCGCGACCCCTTCCGCCTCCTCCACCAGGTCGTGGAGCGGAGCGAGCTGACCCTGAAGCAGTTCCTGCCCACCCACTGCAACCGCAACGACTACATCTTCCGCGACGCCAAGGAGTACGGCCAGAAGAGCTGGGTCGACCTGTCGGCGGCGGCCTACCCCTACTTCCCCGAGTACGAGATCAAGCCGTCGCAGGCGATCGCGGAGCTGCTCCGCTCGGGCGTGCCGGCCGAGCACATCACGATGTCGTCGGACGGCTGCGGCTCCCTGCCCGACTTCGACGAGAACGGCAACCTGGTCCGGCTCGCCACCGGCCAGCCGAAGTCGATCTTCACCGAGCTGGTCGACTGCGTCCGCCGGGAGGGGCTGCCGCTCGAGCTGGCCCTCAAGGTGGTGACCTCGAACGTGGCCGACATCCTCAAGCTGCGCGGCAAGGGGCGGGTCGCGGTCGGCCTCGACGCCGACCTGGTGCTGCTCGACGGCGAGGACCAGATCCGCCACGTGCTGGCCAGGGGCGCCATCATGGTCCGCGACGGCACGAAGCTGCGCAAGGGCACCTTCGAGCCGTGATCGGGCCAGCGGGTTCGCCGGACAGCCCGGCCGGCATGTCCGAGGGGATCGCCCTCCTCGACCCGGCCCTGGCCGGCTACCTCGCCTACCCCGTCCGGCCGGGGCCGCTCGTGGTCCGCGGCGTCCGCGTCCTGCACGGCGCCAACTACTTCAGCGGCGGGCCGGTGGTCGTCTTCCGCCTCGCCCTGGGCCAGTACGACGAGGTCTTCACCAACCAGATCCCCGGCTTCCTGGTCCGACTGCGGCGCGCCGTGCCGTCCCTGGTCGAGCACCACTGCTCGCCGGGGGTGCGGGGCGGCTTCCTGCGCCGGGTGCGGCAGGGCACCCTGCTCGGCCACGTCACCGAGCACACCGCCATCGAGCTGCAGACCCTGGCCGGCATGGACGTCGCCTACGGCAAGACCCGCTCGACCACCGAGCCGGGGGTCTACAACGTCGTCTTCCGCTACCAGGACGAGCTGGCCGGCATCTACGCCGGCAAGGCGGCCGTCAACCTGGTCAACGCCCTGCTGGTCGAGGAGGCGTTCCGGGTCGAGCCGGTGGTGGCGGCCCTGGTCGACATCCGCGAGCGCCGGCTGCTCGGGCCCAGCACCCAGGCGATCGTCGACGAGGCGGCGCGACGGGCCATCCCCGCCCTGCGCCTCGACGCCTACAACCTGGTCCAGCTCGGCACCGGCCGCCACCACAAGTGGGTGCGGGCGACCATCACCGGCGACACCTCCAGCCTGGCGGTGGAGACCGCGGACGACAAGCACCTCACCGCCCGCATCCTGACCGACGCCGGCGTGCCGGTGCCGGAGACCGTGGCGGCGCGCGACCTCGGCCAGGCGCTGGCGTTCTGGCGCCGCCTCGGCGCGCCGGTGGCGGTCAAGCCGCGCGAGGGCGCGGCCGGCAGCGGCGTGACCGTCGGCCTGGCCGACGAGGCGGCCATCGCCCGCGCCTGCCAGTGGGCGGGCGGCGGCGAGCGCGAGGTGCTGGTGCAGCGGCACGTGGCCGGCCACACCTTCCGCCTGCTGGTGGTCGACTACCGGCTCGAGGCCGCCGCCCGGCTCGACCCGCCGGCGGTGGTCGGCGACGGCATCCTCACCGTCGCCCAGCTGGTCGAGCGGCTCAACTCGGACCCCCGCCGCGGCGTCGGCGACAAGGCGGTGCTGACCCGGGTCGAGCTCGACGAGCTCACCTCGCACCTGCTCGCGGAGCGCGGCCTGACCGCGGCCAGCGTGCCGCCGGCCGGCCAGGCCCTGCAGCTCAAGACCTCGGGCAGCCTGCGCCAGGGCGGCAGCGCCACCGACGTCACCGACCTCGTCCACCCCATGAACCGCTTCCTGGCCGAGCGCGCGGCGCGGGTCCTCGGCCTCAACGTCGCCGGCGTGGACGTGATCGCCGAGGACATCGGCCAGTCGATCCTCGCGACCGGCGGGGTGGTGGTCGAGGTCAACGCCGCCCCCGACTTCCGCCCCCACCTGCGACCGGCCGAGGGCTCACCCCGGGACGTCGCCGCGCCCCTCCTCACCCTGCTCTTCCCGCCCGGGGCGCCGACCCGGGTGCCGGTCCTGTCGGTCACCGGCACCCTCGGCAAGACCACCACCGTGCGGCTGCTGGCCCACTGCCTGGGCGAGGCCGGCCGGGTCACCGGCGTGACCTCGACCGACGGCCTGTACGTGGCCGGCCGCCGCCTCATGAGCGGCGACATGACCTACCCCGAGCAGGTCGGCCTGGTGCTCAAGGACCCCACCATCGACTGCGCCGTGCTCGAGACCTCGCGCGAGGGCATCCTCCGCCGCGGCCTCGGCTACCACCTGGCCGACGTCGGCGTGGTCCTCAACCTGCACGACGACCACGTCGGCTCGGACGACATCACCCGCCTCGACGACCTCGCCTACGCCAAGTCGGTGGTCGCCGAGCAGGTCTACCCGGACGGGTGCGCGGTGCTCAACGCCGACCAGGAGCTGGTGCTGGAGATGGCGACCCGGGTCAGGAGCCGGCTGGCGCTGTTCTCGGCCGACCCCGCCAACCCCCGCCTCCGCCAGCACTGCGCCGACGGCGGCCTGGCCGCGACCGTCGACCGCGACCGGCTGCTGCTCGAGGACCACCGCGACCGCGTCAGCCTGGTCCACCTCGACGACGTCCCCCTCGCCGCCGACGGCCGCCTCCGCCTCAACCTCGACAACCTGCTCGCCGCGGCGGTCGCGCTCTTCGCCCTCGGCCTCGACCCGGCCACCATCCGGCGCGGCTTCGAGACCTTCCGGCCCGACCCCGACATGCTGCCCGGCCGCCTCAACCTCCTCCAGCGCGGCGGCGGGACCGTCCTGGTCGACTACGCCCACAACCGCACCAGCTTCCGGCTCCTCGGCGAGCTCCTGGCCGGCCAGCCCGGCCGCAGGGTGGCCGCCCTCGACGCCCCCGGCGACCGCGACGACGCCCACCTCCTCGAGCTCGGCCGCCTGGCCGGCTCAACCTACCAGGAGCTGTTCCTGTACGAGGACCCCGACCGCCGCGGCCGGGCCGAGGGCGAGATCGTCGCCCTGCTGGCGCGCGGGGCGCGGGAGGCGGGCCTGGCCGCCGAGCGGGTCCACTCCTTCCCTGCCCCCGAGCCCGCCTGGGCCGCGGCCCTCGCCCGGGCCGCCCGCGACACGCTGGTGGTGATCCTCACCGAGCGCTCCGAGGCGGCGCTGGCCGCGTGCGGGCAGGGGTAGCGAGCGGTCTGCCGAGCCTCTGGCGCGACTCCGATTGCCTGTCATTCCGAGGTCCAACGCCCTCGCCATCTTTCCCCCCACCGGCTCCATGCTCCCGGCGCCCCCTTCCCTCCCCCGGGTCCCTCTGGGCTCGGTTCCCC
>CAYTJW010000251.1:0-7184 GCA_964438135.1 uncultured Thermoanaerobaculia bacterium | reverse complement strand
GGCGGTAGTCGGCGGGCAGCGTCGGGCCGAGGCAGCGGTGGTCGAGGTCCTCGGCTGGCACCGTCTCGGCGTAGGCGCGGCGCGCGGCGCGGGTCGCCTCGAGGGCTTCGCGGACCTCATCCGGCAGGGCGGCCGCCGGCGCCGCCGCGACCCAGCCGCGCCGCTCCTCGGCGGCGCACTCGAAGCAGAACAGGACGAAGTCGGCCAGGGGTGGGCAGGGGCTGGGGTCGTCCGCGGCGATCGCCCGCAGCCACTCGCGGGTGCCGGGGTAGCGGCGACAGATCCAGGTGTTGGCGCGCGGGTCCTCGATGCCGTTGAGCAGGAAGCGGGCCGCGGGCAGCGAGGGGAACGCCACCTCGAGCAGCAGGTAGCGGCTGATGAAGGCGTGGGAGACCTCGTGGGCCAGGACCGCGGCGCAGTAGGTCGGCCCGCGGTGCTCGAGGTCGTCCTTCGAGACCAGGATGACCCGCCGCAGGGGGTCCCAGGCCCAGGTCTCGCGCGGGCTCTCCTCGACGCCGACGCCCGCGTCGTGGCACAGCCCGGCCGCCAGGGCGGCGAGCTGCGCGAGCGGGCTCGAGGTCGTCATGCGATCCCCCGGGGCGGCCTAGCGCGAGGGGCGGGAGTAGGGGCCCGGGGCGGGGGACGTCGCCGCGTGACCCGGCCCCAGGCCGGCCGCGTCCAGCAGCCGCAGCACCAGCTGGCGGTCCTCGCCGGCCGCCACCCGCTCCAGGTAGTAGCGGGCGATGGCGCGCCGGAGGGCGAAGACCGGCGGTGCGGCGGTCGGGTCGGCGAGCGGGCTGGCGAGGTACTCGACCACGCTCAGCAGGTCGCGGCGGGTGAAGACGTAGCGCTCCTTGCGGCGGACGCCGATGCGCGCCGCGGCGCCGGTGGTCTGGCCCGAGGCGTGCTCGAGGCCGGCGTGGAAGCGGGCGAGCGAGGGCAGCAGCGCCGCCACCTCGGGGGTGGCGGCAAGGCCGGCGTAGGGCGCCGCCTGGCTCGAGCCGCGGTAGCGGCGGCCGAGGACCGTCACCTCGGGCTGGCGGCCGTGGACCAGCAGGCCGAGCATCTCCAGGTACTCGCGCTCGCCGGGCCGCGGCACCAGCCGGTAGCCGCGCCAGCGGTTGCGGTAGGCCGGGCTGAGGACCGAGCGGCCGGCGTACTCGGCCGGGTTCATGGTGGCGAAGACCCGGAAGTCCGGGTGGACCGGCTCGCCGCCGGGGCCGAGCACCGAGTTGTCGTGCTCGGTCAGGACCAGCGACGGCTCGCGCTCGAGCACCGAGTTGAGGCGCTCCAGGATCTGCGGCTCGGCGAGGTTGAGCTCGTCGAGGACCACCCACCACCCCTGCCGCATCGCCCGCACCACCAGGCCGTCCTGCCACCGCCAGGGCTGCGGCCGCATGCGCTCGTTGGCCATCACCTGCTGGGCCTCGAGCCGGGTCAGGGGGCGCCCCTCCTGGCGGGCGCGGGTGACGATCATGACCGTCTCCTGCTCGAGCAGCTCCTCGGCCGCGCCCAGCTCGTCGAGGCCGACCGGCAGGTCGGTCGAGAGCTGCTGCGGGACGAAGCGGCCGACCAGCTCGCCGGTGTCGGTCTGGCCGTTGAGGTTGAGCCGCACCAGCGGCTGGTCGAGCAGCGCGGCCAGGAGCTGGATCGAGCTGGTCTTCGAGGTGCTGGTCTCCCCCTCCAGCAGGCAGGGCTCGGCCAGGGCGACGCTGGAGGCGACGTGGACCAGGGTCGCGGCCGTCACCTGGTCGAGGCAGTAGTGGCCGAACGACGCCAGCTCGGGGGCGAGGGCGTGGCGGGGGCCGGTGCGGCGCGGCAGCACGACCTCGCCGACGCGGACCGCGCTCGCGCTGGCCTCGACCAGGGGCGGCGGCTCGGCGTCCCCTTCCTCCTCCGCGGCCAGCCACTGCGACAGGTCCGGGCCCTCGTCGGTGCCGCCCGCGACCGCGGCGGGCGCGGCCTCCGACTCGGCCGCCGGGTGCGCCGGCAGGTAGAGCCAGATGTCGTCGTCCGACGCGTCCCACTCCTTGGTGGGGACCGCGTCCAGGCCGGTCATCGACCGGACGCAGCCGCGGATCCGGTCGACCAGCGGCAGCGGTGCGCCGCCGAAGGCGATGCGGGCCTCGCCGTCCTCGTAGAACGACTCGTCGACCATCGACGCGGACTTGAAGCCCCAGCTGCGCAGCTCGGCGAAGAGGGGCCCGTAGGCCGAGGTGTCGCCCGCGCGCAGGGTCAGCTCCCAGCGGGCTGGGCTCGCGGCGCGCGCGAGCAGCGAGCCGTCGGCCAGGCCGCGGCTCGGGAAGCAGACCTCCACCTCGTCGCTCGACTCGTCGCCCCGCTCGCAGCCGAAGGTGGTGCCGGGAGGGGCGCCGAGGGCACTGAGGTGGTCGCCGAGCGCCGCCTGCAGGCTGGCGAGCAGCTCGGGGTAGCCGGCGAGGGCGCCGCAGGCCATGGTCAGCGGCGCGCCGAGCAGGTCGTCCTCGTCGCCGATCGTGACCCGGACCTGGCTGAAGCCGGTCTCGCGCAGGCGGTGCACGAGGCGGGACATCGCCCCCGGCTCGTCGGTCGCCACCGTGACCCGGAAGCGCTCCGGGAAGGGGCCCGCGTACGGCGGCCGCCGGCCGGACAGGCAGGCGCGCAGGGGCAACGTGACCACGGCGCGGAAGTCGGAGGGGGTGCCGTCCTCGACCCGGAGCGGGTACCGCTCGCCGGAGACGCCGCGCTCGTCCATCAGGTCGGCGATGGCCACCTGCAGCCGGCTCGAGGCCATGCTGCTGCGGAACGGGCCGACGGTCAGCCCGATCACCGCCCCCTCGGCCTCGACCTGGCTCATGGGCAACGTCTGCACCCGCTGGAATCCGGCCTGGCCGAGGCGCTCGAGCAGGGCCACGGCCGCGTCCGGGTCGTCGGTCCGGATCTCGACCTCGAAGCGCTCCTCGGCCGGCTTGCGGGCCTCGACCGGGTCGCGCATGGAGAGGTAGATGTCGTCGTCCGAGTCGCTCCAGGCCTTCTCCTCGGCCACGCCGACGATGTCCCGCTGGGCCAGGAACCACAGCAGCAGCTGTCTCGCCCACGGCGAGGCGCCGCCGTAGGCGAGGCGGTCGCGCTCGACCATGACCAGCTGGTCGCCGAGGCTGCGGAGGCCGACCTCGGTGCAGAACTCGCGCACCGCGCCCATGAGCGGGTTCGAGTCGCAGTACAGCCTGACCTCCCAGGCGGACAGCGGCCGGCTGTCGCCGAGGGTCAGCTCGAGGTCGGCCCCGCGCAGGTCGGCGGCCAGGGTCGGGCTGGGCCGGAACGGCAGCAGCCCGGCCTGGGCGCGGGCCACCACGGAGGTGCTGACGGCGCGGCCGTAGCGCAGCGACACGGCGCCGCCGGGGCGGAGATCGGTCTCGACCTCGGTGAAGCCGACCCCCTCCAGGCGCACGGCGGCCCAGGACGCCACGGACGGCAGCTCGCAGAAGACTCGGGCCTTCATCGCTCCTCCCCACCGACTGCCGGGCAGGTGTCGGGTGCGGCGTCGCCTGGCAGGCGACGCATGGTAGCACCGCCGCGCGGCCGGCCCGACGGCGGGGTGCCGCGCCCGCCACCGACTCTGCTACCCTCGCGAGGGGGCGTGCCGCCGGGCCGGCGGGCGCTCGAGGGGGAGCGGCGATGCGGTGGCTGCTGGTGTGGTGGCGCGACCAGGTCCTCGGCGACCACTGGCGGACCCAGTTCGCCGGCGCGGCCGACGTCGACGTGGTCGAGGCCGACATCTGCGAGGTCGACTGCGACGCTGTCGTGAGCCCGGCCAACTCCTTCGGTTTCATGGACGGCGGGCTCGACTACCGGTTGTCGGAGCGGTTCGGCTGGGGCCTGCAGGAGCGGCTGCAGCGGCTGGTGGCGGCGCGGCCGCTGGGAGAGCTGCTGGTCGGCGAGGCGCTGGTGGTCCCGACCGGCGACGCCCGCGTGCCGTGGCTGATCTCGGCGCCGACGATGCGGGTGCCGATGCGCCTCGCGCGGTCGGTCAACGCCTACCTGGCGACGAAGGCGGCGCTCGTCGCCGCCCTCGGTCACCGCGAGCAGCCGCCGATTCGCACCGTGGCCATCCCCGGCCTCGGCACCGGCAGCGGCGGCCTCGACCCGGAGACCGCGGCACGGCAGATGGCGGCCGCCTACCGCGAGGTCGTGCTGCGCAACGTCCCCTACCCGGCCGACTTCGACCAGGCGCAGCGACGGCACATCGAGCTCAACCCGGCCGAGACCCTGCTCGGCGACCGCGGCTAGAGGGTCCCGGCCCTGCCCCCAGGTGGCCAGGCGAGCGGGCCGGGTGTAGCCTTCTGGTAGCGCCGGGTCGGCGCGGCGCGGGGAGGTCGGCATGCCGCGAGCCCTGCTGATCGACGACCAGGAGTGGACGGTCGAGCGCCTGCGCGCCGTCCTCGACGCCAGCGGACTGGAGACCGACTACGCCTCGACCGTGGACGACGCCCTGGAGCTGCTGCAGGAGGTCTCCTACGATGTGGTGGTCACCGACTTCGACCTCGACCTGCTCAACGGCACCCAGGTGCTGCGCCTGCTGCGCGGCAGCTTCGGCTCGCTCGAGGTTGGCGAGGGGCCGGTCGACGCGGCCGCGGTGCGGGCCTTCGACCCCGACCTGGCGGCCGTGATCGGCGAGCGCTTCGCCACCTTCTCCGAGTACGAGGCCTTCGTCCGCCGCCACCGCGACGCGGTGCTGTGCCTGTTCACCGGCAACCGCCCCGCCGACCTGGAGGACCAGGAGGCCCTCGACGGCGTCCTGGTGGCCGCCAAGCCCCAGCGCAGCCGCGCCGGCCGGGCCGAGCGCGAGCTGGCGGCGGCGATCGCCGAGCAGCTGGGCCTCCTGCGGTAGCTCACGCCTCCTCAGGCGCCGATCCCCGGCGCCGCCGACCCGGCCGGGGGGGCGCCGGCCAGGTCGCGCACCGCCGCCTCGAGACCCGCCACCACCCGCGCCAGGCGGCGGCAGTCGACCCGCTCCGGGGTGTCGGTCGGCTCGTGGTAGTGGGGGTTGCGGAACGGCGCCGTGTCGGTGGCCATCAGGGCCGGGTAGCCGCACTGCCAGAACGACCAGTGGTCGGAGCGGCCGATGCCCGGCACGAAGCGGGGCAGGGCCAGCGCCTCGAGCGGCACGGCGCACCCGCCGCGGAAGGCCCGCGCCACCCGCCGCAGCAGCCGGCACGAGCCGAGGTCGGAGACCAGGCCGACGAAGTCGCCGGATGAGGGCAGCAGGCGCCGCAGCGGCCACCAGCCGAGCGGCGGCGGGTAGCTCTGGCTGCCGGCCGAGTCGGCGAAGAAGCCGAGGCTCTCCAGGCAGACCATGGCGACGACGTTCAACCGCGCCTGCCGGCAGGAGCGGGCGAAGACGACGCTGCCCATCGTCGCGGTGCGGTAGTGGGGAGGCTCCTCGTTGACGAAGCCGACCAGGCGCAGGGTTCGCTCCGGCCGCACCCCGGCCAGCGCCCGCGCCAGGGCGAGGAGGGCGGCGGTGCCGCTGGCGTTGTCGTCCGCGCCCGGGCTGCCCGGCGGCGAGTCGTAGTGGGCGCCGACGACCACCACCCGGTCGGGGCGCGCGGTGCCGGGCAGCTCGAGCCACACGTTCTCGCACTCGACCCCGCCGACCGCGTAGGTCTGGCGGCGAGGCTCCAGGCCGGTCGCGGCCAGGCTCGACCGCAGGTAGTCGGCGGCCCGCGCCAGCGCCGCGGGGCGGGCGGTGGTCCGCTCGCCGACGGTCCCGGCCAGGTAGGAGACGTGGTAGTGGACCAGGGCCTCGAACCACTGCTCGCGCGCGGTCATCGCCGGCAGGCGGCAGCGGCCGCCGGTCACGCCTCGCCCCGCGCCGACGCGGCGGCGAGCGCCGCCACCGCGTCCTCGAGCTCGCCCGCGAGCGGGTGACGGCCGAGCTTGGCGCGCACCACCTCCAGCAGCGACCGGTAGTGGGCCAGGGTCGGCCCCGGGCCGCGCTTGAAACGGCCCCAGACCACGGCGCCGGCGCGCTCGAGGTCGGCGGCGATGGTCGAGGCGTTGTGGATGGCGTCGGCCGCCTTGAGCGCCGCCACCGCCGCGTCCCCATCCCGCAGGCGCTCGAGCTGCGCCGCCTTGCGCTGCTCCCACGGCAGCGGCCGGCCGCCCTCGGCCTTGGTCTCGGACACCGCCGCCACCAACCGCGCCACCTCGGCGCCGAACGCCTGCCCCACCGTCGCGACGTCGACCCCGCAGTCCTCGACCAGGTCGTGCAGCAGCCCCGCCAGCACCAGCTCCTCGCTCGAGCCGTGGCGGAGGAGAATGACCGCCACGTGCACCGGGTGGGTCAGGTAGGGCAGGTCGGTGCCCTTGCGCAGCTGGTCGCGGTGTCCCCGCGCCGCCATCGCCAGCGCCGCCTCGAAGCGGGCCGAGAAGGCCGGGGTCGTGGCCCGCTCCGGTGGCTCGTGCGCGCCGTCGGTCACGGCGGGGAGGATAGCAGCCCTCGCCCGGTTGCGGCACGGGGTCATCGCCGCCGGCGTGCGTCCGGCGGTGCGGCGCCGTCGGAGCCTGCGCCATGCCCTCCGGCACAGGGTCGGACCCGTGCGGCGCGCCCGGTCAGCGCAGCGGAGGCACGATGGAGCTCGAGGACGTCAGCGCGCACATCGTCAAGGAGATCAACCGCAACCTGGAGATCATCCAGACGGCCAAGAGCGAGAAGTACGACGAGTGGGCCAAGGAGAAGGTCAAGGCCCTGGTCGACGTTCTCGACCTGGTGGACGAGGTCAAGGACACCGGCGAGCTGGTGACCCACGTCCAGCGCGTGTTCCGGGGCGCCCAGGGCACCCTCGACGGCCTCAACGACCTGCTCCAGGCGCTCGGCGCGAAGAAGTAGCGGGGGTTCCCCCCTCCTCGCAGCCAGGCCCGACTGGCCCCCCGGCCCTCCCGGCCGCGCCCTGGCCGCGGCGCGGGTGCCGGCCGTCAACCGTCGACGCGGACCGCGAGCCGCCCCAGGCGGGCGCGCAGCGGCTCATCGGCATGACGGGCGTGGCCCTCACCGATTTGACGCCGACGGGACAAGTGCGTGTGGACTTGCAGGACTGGAGCGCCGTCTCCGTGTCGGGCAGCATTCAAGCGGGCGATGCTATCCGCGTGGAGAATATCTCCGGCGTGCGGCTCTACGTCACCGATCACGAGTAGCCCTGCTC
>CAYTJW010000250.1:0-7195 GCA_964438135.1 uncultured Thermoanaerobaculia bacterium | reverse complement strand
CTTCGACCGTCTCGAGGCCGCCGTGGCCGCCCTCGCCCGCGCGGCCAGCCGCGCCGGCGTGGAGCGTGCCCTCCGCCACCACCGCGCCGACCTGGTGGCGCTCGGCAAGGCCCTGCGGGCGCGCACCGCGCGGACCCTGGCCGAGCACTTCTCGGGCCTCGACCGGCAGGCCCTGCTCGCGGCGCTGCCGGTCTGGCTCACCACCGCGTCGGAGGTCGGCGAGCTGCTGCCGCTCGAGCCCGGCCTGTTCGACCTCGCCGTCGTCGACGAGGCGACCCAGTCCGACCTGGCCTCCTGCCTGCCCGTGCTCCACCGCGCCCGGCGGGCGGTGGTGACCGGCGACCCGCGCCAGCTGCGCCACTGCTCGTTCCTGTCCGAGGCCCGCCTCGGCCGGCTCGCCGCCCGCCACGGCCTCGAGCCCGACGAGCTCGAGACCCTCCACTACCGGCGGCGCAGCCTCCTCGACCGGTGCCTCGAGCTGGCCGAGAGCCAGGACCAGGTGGTGTTGCTCGACGAGCACTTCCGCAGCCAGCCGCGGATCATCGCCTTCTCCAACCGCGAGCTCTACGGCGGCCGCCTGCGCGTCATGACCCAGCGGCCGGACACCGTCCGCCACGCCAGCGTGGAGCTGCGCCTGGTCGCCGGCGAGCGCGGCCCGACCGGCGTCAACCGGGTCGAGGCCGAGGCCGTGGTGGAGGAGGTGGTGGGCTGGGTCGAGGCCGAGCGGAACCTGGCCAGCGCCCACTCGCTCGGCGTGCTGTCGCCCTTCCGGGCCCAGGTCGACCACCTCGTCGCCGCCCTCGGCCGGCGGCTCGACGCCGCCGCCGTCGCCCGCCACCGCCTGCTGGTCGGCACCGCCCACTCCTTCCAGGGCGAGGAGCGGGACCTGGTGTTCCTGTCGCTGGCGGTGGACGGAGGGGCGAGCGCCGGCTCCCTCGCCTTCCTCGGCCGCGCCGACGTGTTCAACGTCGCCGTCACCCGGGCGCGCGACCTCGAGGTGGTGTTCTGCTCGCTCGACCCCGGGCAGGTGCCGCCCGGCCTGCTGCGGCGCTACCTCGACCACTGCCGCGCGAGCGCCGAGGAGCCCGTCGCCAGCGCCGCCGACGACCCGTTCCTGGCCGAGGTGGCGACGGCGCTCTCAGCCCGCGGCGGCCGCACCTACCCCGCCTACCCCATCGCCGGCCGCGAGGTCGACCTGGTGGTGGAGCGCGGCGGCCGCACCCTCGGCGTCGACCTGGTCGGCGCCCCGGGCCGCTTCCGCGAGCCCTTCACCCTCGAGCGCTACCGCCTCGCCCGGCGCGCCGGCCTGGCCCTGCTGCCGCTGCCCCTGTCCGCCTGGCGCTCGGACCGCTCCGCCTGCCTGGCGGCAATCGAGGCGCTGCTGGGGTGAGGCACCCCTCGGAGGCACCAGTGCCCCCCGCCAGCCTGTCATCCCGAGGAGCCCCGCAGGGGCGACGAGGGATCCCTGGCGGATGACCTCCGACGCCGCAGCGCCGGCCTTCGCCGCGAGGGATTCCTCGCCCGGACACACCCACCCACTCACCCCGGGCTCGGAATGACAGGGCGAGGGGGCGGCGAATCGCTACTGCCCCGCCGTGACGCCGAAGACCCTCTGCGCCAGCGCCTCGGCCACCAGGCGGTGGCCCTCCTCGGCCCAGTGCTCGTCGCCGGGGATGAACGCGGCCCGCCAGTCCGGCAGGGCGAGGAACTCCGGGCTCAGGTCGACCAGCTCCAGCCCCTCGCCAGCCACCGCCTCGGCCCAGGTCGAACGGGCGAAGCGCAGCTGCCAGGGGTTGCGGAGCAGGGTCGGGGTCGGGTAGAC
The DNA here is from genome assembly GCA_964438135.1 of uncultured Thermoanaerobaculia bacterium. Lineage (GTDB taxonomy): Bacteria > Acidobacteriota > Thermoanaerobaculia > Thermoanaerobaculales > Sulfomarinibacteraceae > CAYTJW01. The sequence goes on along the minus strand of CAYTJW010000250.1, from coordinate 5,373 downwards.
CACCACCGCGATCGGGAACCCCCGCCGCTCCGCCAGCCCCCTCATCCGGCGCAGGTCGGCGCGGATGTAGGCGACGCCGCGCCGGCCCCAGGTCTCCCAGTCGACCTCGCCGCGGACCCAGGCCGAGCGGTCGGCCTGGAGGTCGCGCCAGCGGGGTGCGGGATGCGGCTGGTAGCCGGTCGGGTGCGGCCGCGCCGGGCCAGGGCCGCGGTCGGGGCGCAGCAGCTCCTCGAGGTTCCAGACCAGGAGCGACGAGGTGCGCAGCCGCCGCCACACGGTGCCGGCCAGGCTCTCGCCCCGCCACGGGTCGTGGCGAGCCATGTCGACCGGCTCGCCCTGGTGGTCGAAGGTGGCGAAGTCCTCGACGTAGGAGACCTCGTCCATGGGGTCGCCGGGGTCGAGGAAGACCAGCACCCGCCGGGGCGCGAGGCCGCGGGCGAGGAGCTGGCGCAGGCGCAGGTACTCCAGGATCGGGGCGTAGGAGACGACCCCGGCGTTGAGCACCTCGAGCTCGGGCTCGGCCCGGCGCAGCAGGGCCTCGAGCCGGGCACAGACGGTGTCGCCGTAGGCGACCCCCACCCCCTCGACGAAGGAGTCGCCGAGGGCCAGGACCCGCGGCCGGCCGTCCGCCAGGTCGACCCGCCGCGCGGTGCGGTCGCGCAGCCCCAGCGAGTCGGTGGCGTAGCCGACCCGGCGCGGCCCCCAGTCCAGCTCCACGCCCGAGACCAGGGGCACGAGCTCGTGGTGGAGCTCGAGCGACATCCGCCGGACGAGCGGCACCTGGGAGCGGTTGAGGGAGGGCACCAGCCGCAGCACCAGCTCGGCCAGCAGGGCGCTCGCCGCCAGCACCCAGGCCGAGAAGAGCAGGGCGCGACCACCCCGCGCGAGCAGGGCACGCACCGCGCTCACCCGCCGATCTCCGCCTCCAGCCGCTCCCACTCCGCCATCAGCTGCTCGATCTCGGCCCGGAGTCGTTGCTGCTCGGCCTGCAGGGCGCGCACCGCCTCGGGCGCGGTGCGGTCGTAGAAGCCCGGGTCGCAGAACAGGGCGTCGATCTCGCCGATGCGGGCCTCGGCCGCCTCGACCCGACCGGTGACCACGTCGCGGCGCAGCCTCAGGCCCTTGAGCTGCTCCTGCCGCTGCCGTTCCTCCGGGGTCGGCCTCGGCTTCGGCCCCTCGGCCGCGCGCTCCCTGCGCTTGTCGCGCCGGGCCTTGAGGGTCGCCGTCTCGGCGTCGAGGTGGTCGTCGCCGCACGCCTCCAGGTAGTCGTCGTAGGTGCCGCGGTAGTCGTTCAGGCCCTGCGGCGTGATCTCGAGGATGCGGGTCGCCAGCCGGGACACGAAGTAGCGGTCGTGGGAGACGAAGATGATGGTGCCGTCGAAGGCCTCGAGCGCCGCGACCAGGGCCTCGATCGCCTCCAGGTCGAGGTGGTTGGTGGGCTCGTCGAGGACCAGGACGTTGGGCTTCTCCAGCGCCAGGCGGGCGAACACCATCCGCGCCGCCTCGCCGCCCGACAGCGACGGCAGCTTCTTCTCCGCCTCCTCGCCCGAGAACAGCACCAGGCCGAGCTGGTTGCGCACGAAGCCCTTGTTCTCGCCCGGGCACGCGTCCCACAGCCACGACTCGATCGTCACCTGCTGCTCGCCGAGCTGCTCGCGGTGGTCCTGGGCGAAGTACCCGGGGTAGGTCTCGTAGCCCCACTCCACCCGCCCCGCGTCCGCCATGGTCCGGCCGACCAGGATGCGGAGCAGGGTCGACTTGCCGATGCCGTTGGGGCCGATCACCGCCATCCGGTCGCCGCGCTGCACGGTCAGCGACACGCCGCGCAGCACCTGGTTGTCCCCGTAGGCCTTGGCCAGCCCCTCGACGTCGAGCACCTGCTTGCCGGACGGCCGGCACTGGCGGAAGCGGAAGGTCGGGTAGCGGCGGGAGGATGGGGGCAGGCGCTCGATCACCACCCGCTCGAGCTGCTTCAGGATGCTCTGCGCCTGGCGGGCCTTGGTGGCCTTGGCGCGGAACCGCTCGACCGTCGCCATGTGGGCGTCGACCTGCTTCTGGCGCCGGGCCGCCTCCGCCTCCTTGCGCTCCCGCTCCTGCCGCTTTGAGACGACGAAGGCCGAGTAGTTGCCGGGGTAGAGGGTGACGGTCTCGTAGTCGATGTCGAGGATGTGGGTCGAGACGTTGTCCAGGAACCGGTGGTCGTGGGAGATGATCACCGCGCAGCCCTGGTAGTCGGTGAGGAACCGCTCCAGCCAGCGGATCGACAGGATGTCGAGGTGGTTGGTCGGCTCGTCGAGCAGCAGGCACTGCGGCTCCGAGGCCAGCACCTGGGCCAGCAGCACCCGCAGGCGGAAGCCGCCGGAGAGGGTGGAGAGGGACTGGCGGTGGAGGCGGGTGGGGATGCCGAGGCCCTCCAGGATCTCGCTCGAGCGCGCCTCGAAGGCGTAGCCGTCGTGGCTGGCGATGACGTCCTCGAGGACGCCGTAGCGCTCGGCGTCGAAGCCCTCGTCCGAGGCCAGCAGCGCCTCCTTGTCCACCAGCGCCTGCCACAGCTGGTGGTGGCCGCGCATCACCACCTCGACGATCGGCTCGTCCTCGAAGCGGAACTGCTCCTGCCGCAGCACGCCCAGGCGCAACCGCCGCGGCAGCGACACCGAGCCCGACGAGGGCTCCTCGTCGCCGGCCAGGATGCGCAGCAGGGTGGTCTTGCCGGAGCCGTTGGCGCCGACCAGGCCGTAGCGGTTGCCGGGGGTGAGCTGGAACGACGCATTCCCGAACAGGGTCTGGGCGCCGTAGAACTTCTCGAGGGCGTTGACCGCGATCACGACCGCAGAGGATAGCAAACGCGGCGGCGGAACGTCGCCGGCGACCGGGTCGACTCCGAGTCGCTCACGGCCGAGTGGCGACCGCCCGCCGGTAGACCGCCAGGGTCTGCTCGGCGGTGCGCCGCCAGGACAGCGCCGCCGCCCGGGCCAGGCCGCGCGCGCGGAGGTCGGCCCGCAGCGCCTCGTCCGCGAGGACCCGCTCCAGCGCCTGCCGCAGCGCGGCCGGGTCCCCCGGGTCGACCAACAGGGCGGCACCGCCCGCCGCCTCGGGCAGGGCGCTCGAGGACGAGGTCACTACCGGGCAGCCGCAGGCCATGGCCTCGACCACCGGCAGGCCGAAGCCCTCGGCCAGGGACGGGTAGGCCAGGGCCCGGGCGCCGTTGTAGAGCGCCACCAGGGTCGCCTGGCGGACCGCGCCCAGGCACAGCACCCGGCACGTCGACCGCGCCCGCTCGAGCCGCTCGCGGATGGCCAGGTTGCGCCAGCCCTCGCCGCCGACCAGGACCAGGGCGTGGCGGTCGCGCAGGCCGTCCGGCAGGGCCACGAAGGCGTCGACCAGCGCGACCAGGTTCTTGCGCGGCTCCATGCTGCCCACCGACAGCAGGTACGGCCGGTCGACGCCGAAGCGGGCGGCGTGGCGTTGACCGCGGGCCGGGTCGTCGAGCGGCTTGAAGGCCGGGCCGGGGGCCCAGGGGACCACGGTCAGGCGCTCCCCCGCCACGCCGAGGCGGGCCAGGGCCTCGTCGCGGGTCCACCCCGACACGGCGATGAAGTCGGCCCCTGCGGCCGCTGCGCGGCTGACCGCGGCCAGGGTGTCGAGGCGGTTCGAGAGGGTGTGCAGGTGCGGGTGAGAGAGGAAGGTCAGGTCGTGGAGGGTGAAGACCAGCCGGTCCAGACGCCGCGACGGCAGCCGGTGGGCCGGGGCGTGGAACAGGTCGAGCCTGTGGTCGGCAGCGGGCTCCGCGACCACCCGGGCGTTGGTCGGCAGGCCGCCGAAGACGGCTTCGAGCCGCTCGCGGTCGAGGCGCGGGTGGTGCAGGTCGAAGAGCAGGTACTCGTTGTCCCGGTCCACCTGCAGCAGGGTCCGCACCAGCAGCCGGCTGGAGGTGGCCAGGCCGTCGTCCGGCCCGAGCGCCTTGCCGATGTCGACGCCGATCCGCACTGCCCTGCGCGCTCCGCCCCTGCCGCGTCTACCGCCCCGGCCGCGCGGCCGTCGCCAGGTCGGTCGCGAGGGTGGCGAGGTGCTCGAGCAGACGGGCGGCCGTGGTCCCCTCCAGGCGCCCCTCGGCCAGGCCACGCCACACCTCTGCCGCCGCGGCCTCGGCCGCGACCAGCTGCGCCAGCCGGGCGTCGAGCTGCGCCTCGAGCTGCGCCTCGAGCTGCGCCCCGAGCCGCGCCTCCTGCGCCCGCGCCTCGTAGCGCGCCGTCGCCAGCTCCCGCTGCAACCCGTCGAGACGGCGCGAGAGCTCCTCGACCTGGGCGTTGAGCTCCCGCGACCGGGACCGCAGCCGGAGACCCAGCCAGCCGCCGGCCGCCAGGACGACCGTCGCCAGCGCCAGCGCCACGACCACCGCCGCCTGTGTCATGGGCCGATGCTACCGCGTCCCGGCGGCGCAGTCACCGCCGGCTCGCCGTCCCCCGCGACCGCGCGCAGCCACGCCGCCACCTCCGGCCGGCGGTGGCGCAGCCGGAGCCACCGCAGCAGCAGCCGCCGCTCCCAGGGTGGCCGGTGCAGCCGGTAGTACCGCAGCTGTGAGCGGCGGTAGTGGAGCTCGACCTCGGGCCCCGGGGCCCTGCTGCCGCCGCCGACGTGCACCGCCCGCGCCCCCTCCACCACCGCCTCGGCGAAGCCGTGCCGGCGCAGGCGCAGCCCCAGGTCGACGTCCTCGAAGTAGAGGAAGTAACCGGGGTCGAAGCCGCCCACCGCGTCGAAGGCCGCCCGCCTGAGCAGCAGGCAGGCGGCGGTCAACCAGCCCGGGCCGAGGGCGAGCCGCAGCAGTCGCTCCAGCGGCCGGTCGCACCGCGGGCGAGCGACGCAGCCCCGGCGCAGCGCCTCGAGCGCCTCGCCCAGCAGGCTGCGGTCCGGCGACCAGACCGGCTGCGGCCGCCCGTCCGGGTCCTCCAGGCGCGGCGCCACGGCCCCGAGGCCCGAGTCGGCGGCCAGGGCCGCGGCCAGCCGGTCGAGGCAGTCGTCCACCAGCCAGGCGTCGGGGTTGAGGAGGAGCAGGTCGTCGCCGCCGGACGACGCCGCGGCCAGGTTGACCGCCGCGCCGAAGCCGAGGTTCGACCCCTGCGCCAGGACGCGGGCGGACGGCAGCTGCCGCCGCGCCAGCTCGGCGGAGCCGTCGGTCGAGGCGTTGTCCACCACCACCACCTCGAGCCCGCCGCCGACCCGACCGGCCAGGCTGCCCAGGCAGCGCCCGAGGTGGGCGGCGCTGTCGTGGCTGACGACCACCGCCCTGATCATCGCCTCGCCGCCGCCCCCAGCTCGGCGACGAAGGCCCGCGCCGCGGCCGCCGGGGTCAGCCGGGCGAGCACCGCCCGCGCC
>CAYTJW010000249.1:0-7216 GCA_964438135.1 uncultured Thermoanaerobaculia bacterium | reverse complement strand
GGGTGCGGCGGCCGGCCCGCGCCAGCACCGCCGCGGCCGCCGCAGCGGCGGAGTCGAGGGGGAACGGCACCGCCGCCACCACCACCCGCGCCCCGGCCGAGGCCGCGACCTCGTCGAGGGCGTTGCGGCAGGCGCGGTAGGCGTGGTCGGTGGTCAGCACCTCGTCGCCCGGCTCGAGGCGGAGGGAGCGGAGGGCGGTGTTGACGCCGGTGGTGGCGTTGGCGACGAAGGCGAGGCCCTCGGCCGGGGCGCCGACGAAGGCGGCCAGCGCCGCCCGGGCCCGGTCGAGCAGGTCGGGCAGCTCGCGGACGAAGAACCGCACCGGCTCCGCCTCCATCCGGGCCCGCAGGCGCACCTGCTCGGCCAGCACCGCCCGCGGGCAGGCGCCGAACGAGCCGTGGTTGAGGAAGGTCACCGCGGGGTCGAGGTCCCAGAGGGGGGCGAAGGGGCTCGGCATGGAGGGGCAGGGTAGCAGGGAGCGGGCTCTCGGCCCCGCGTCCGCTCGCGCTCCGTGGCCCGGGGGGAGCGAGAGCGGTCCTCGTCGGGTACGGGTACGGGTACGGGTACGGGAAGGCTATACTCTTGGTCATGGCGCTGTTCCAGTCCGGCGCGCAGGAGGCCCTCAAGCGGCTGGCCAAGGGCGCCTTCGCCTCCTCGGCCGAGCGGGACGAGATGCTGGCCGCGGTGGTGGCCGCCGGCGACGCGCTCAAGCCTCGCGACGTCATGTGGATGCTGTTCCGGCCCGATCGCGCCCTGCGCGAGGCTGGGGTCCAGCTGCTGGCGGCGATGCGGGCCGCCGACACGGTCGACGTGTTCGTGGCCGAGTGCGCCGGCAAGCCGGAGCCGGCCTTGCGCGCGGCCGCAACGGTCCTGTTCGGCCTCAACCTGCCGGGGGTGGAGGTCCGGCTGCAGCAGCTCCTCGCCTCGGAGCAGGAGGCGACCCGGACCGCGGTCCGCCAGCTGGTCCTCGGCGCCCCGGTCACGCGGGGCCTGGAGCCGCTGCTGTGGCAGATGGTGGGCACCGCGTCGGGGCAGGAGCGGCTGGCGGTGGTCGAGCGCCTGGCCACGGTCGAGCTGTCGGCGAGCTCCCTCGCCCGCTGGCAGGCGCTGGCGCACGACGAGGAGCGGGCGACGCGGGAGAGGGCGATCGAGGTGCTGGCGGCGCGCGCCGCCGAGACCTCGGTCGACCTGATCGTGGCCGAGCTGCCGCGCGTCTCCTACGGCACCCAGCAGCACCTGATCGAGGCCCTCACCCGGCTGGCGGCGAGCCGCGACCTGGAGATCGCGGACCGCATCCTGCCGCTGATGGCGGCGGGTGACGCCGCCACCCGCTCGGCGGTGCTCAAGATCCTGCTCGGCATCGGCAACCGCGCCGAGCTGGTGCGGCGGTACCTGGCCTTCTCCAAGACCCTGGCCGGCTGGGCTCGCGACCGCGCCCTGGAGTCGATGCAGGAGTTCGGCGCCGACCTGGTCGAGCCGGCGGTCGAGCTGCTGGCCGACCCCGAGGTCGAGGTCCGCGCCGCGGCCCTGGTCGTGGCGGGCTCGTTCGCCGACCCGCGCGTCGTCGCCGCCACCATCCCCCTGCTCAAGGACCCGGACTGGTGGCTGCGGATCATGGCCGCCGACACGCTCGGCCGGCTCGGCGACACCCGGGCGGTGGGGCCGCTGGTCGAGGCCCTCGGCGACGCCGAGACCCGCTGGGCGGCGGTCGAGGCGCTCGGCCGGCTGGCCGACCCGCGCTCGCTGCAGTCCCTCGCCCAGCTGCTCAAGGACCCGGTGTCCGAGGTGCGGATCGAGGTGCTGCTCGCCCTGCGCCACTTCCGGCACCCGAAGATCATGGAGGTCCTGCAGCGGGTCGCGTCGACCGACCCGGACCGGTTCGTCCGCAGCCGCGCCCTGGAGATCGCCGAGGATGTGGCGCGGCGGGACAACCAGGAGGTGGCCGGCGCCGAGGCGCTGCGGGCCGAGGCCCTCAAGGCCCAGGCCGGGGCCGGCGAGCCGGCCCTCAACGCGCTGCTGGTGGCGACCCGCAACCAGGGCGCGTCGGACCTCCACCTGGCGGTCGGCGAGCCGCCCATCGTGCGCGTGGCGGCGGAGCTGGTGAAGGTGCGCCGGGAGGCCCTCGACGCGAGCCAGACCGAGACCCTGCTGCGCGAGATCCTGACCCCCGAGCAGTGGCGGAGGCTGGAGCGGGACCTGCAGCTCGACTTCTGCCACTACGTGGACCGGGCGGGCCGCTACCGGGGCAACGTGTTCGTCGACCAGAAGGGCTACAACGCGGTGTTCCGGGTCATCCCGGAGAAGCCGCCCACCATCACCGACATCGGCCTGCCGCCGCACCTGGCCGAGATCGCCGACTACCACCAGGGGCTGGTGATCATCTGCGGCCCGTCCGGCAGCGGCAAGTCGACCACCCTGGCGGCCCTGGTCAACCTGTTCAACGAGACCCGCCACGACCACGTCATCACCCTCGAGGACCCGGTCGAGTTCGTCCACCCCTTCAAGAGCTGTCTGGTCAACCAGCGCGAGGTGGGGCGGGACACCGGCTCGTTCGCCCGCGCCCTGCGCGCCGCCCTGCGCGAGGACCCGGACGTGATCGTCATCGGCGACCTGCGCGACTCGGAGAGCGTCTCGCTCGCGCTCACCGCGGCCGAGACCGGCCACATCGTCCTCGCCACCCTCAACTCGACCGGCGCCCACAAGGCGGTCGACCGCCTCATCACCAGCTTCCCGGCCGAGGAGCAGTCGCAGGTGCGGGCGGCGCTGGCCGAGTCGCTCAAGTTCGTGGTCGCCCAGCGCCTGCTGCCGGCCCGCGGCGAGCGGCGCCGGGTGGCCTGCTACGAGGTGCTCAAGGCGACCATGTCGGTCGCCAACCTGATCCGGGACGAGAAGACCTACCAGATCCCGTCCGCCATGCAGACCGGCAAGACCCACGGCATGCAGAGCCTGGACGACGCCTTGAAGGAGCTGGTGCGGCTGGGCCGCATCGCCCCGGAGACGGCCTACCTGGCGGCCGAGACCAAGAAGGACTTCGAGGCGCTGGTGTCGGACGAGTTCCTGCAGACGCAGGCGCTGGTGTAGGGGGCGCCGTGGGGACCGGGGGCGCCCGGAACGGGGATTCAACCGGGACATGAGCTCCGAGCGACGCGTCGACCGCTTCCTGAAGCTGATGAACGACCGGGGTGCCTCCGACCTCCACCTCACCGTCGGCCGGCCGCCCATGCTGCGCATCTCCGGCCAGATGGAGCAGATCCGCTACCGCACGGTGCAGGAGGGGGACTTCCTGGAGATGCTGCGGCCGATCGTGCCGCCGCACCGATTCGCCGAGTGGCTGGAGACCGGCGACGCCGACTTCGCCTACGAGCTGGCCGGCGTGGCCCGGTTCCGGGTCAACCTGTTCCGCCAGCAGCGCGGCGCGGGTGCGGTGTTCCGGGTCATCCCGTCCAAGATCATGACCATCGAGCAGCTCGGCCTGCCGCCGCAGATCCGGCGCCTGTGCGAGGTCCGCGGCGGGCTGGTGCTGGTCACCGGCCCGACCGGGTCGGGCAAGTCCACCACCCTGGCGGCGGTGGTCGACCGCATCAACGAGACCAAGAAGCTCCACATCATCACCATCGAGGACCCGGTCGAGTTCGTCCACCAGAACAAGGGCTGTCTGGTCCACCAGCGCGAGATCGGCACCCACGCCTCGAGCTTCGCCGAGGCCCTCAAGGCCGCCCAGCGCGAGGACCCCGACCTGATCCTGGTCGGCGAGATGCGGGACGTGGAGACGATCACCATGGCCCTGTCGGCGGCCGAGCGGGGCACCATCGTCTTCGGCACCCTGCACACCAACAACGCGGTCAAGACCGTCGACCGCATCGTCAACGTCTTCCCCGGCCCCGAGCAGCAGGGGGTGCGCAACGTCCTCGGGGAGAGCCTGCGGGCGGTGGTGGCGCAGCAGCTGCTGCCCAAGATCGGCGGCGGCCGGGTGGCGGCGATCGAGATCCTGTTCTCCTCGGCGGCGATCGGCAACATGATCCGCGAGGGCAAGACCGGCCAGATCACCTCCGCCATCCAGACCGGCTCCAAGCAGGGCATGGTCGACATGGACAGCTCGATCCGGGCCCTCTTCCAGGAGGGCAAGGTGACCGCCCGCGCCGCCTACGACAAGGCGATCGACAAGGAGCGCTTCCGCGACCTGATGGAGAGCGAGGGCTGAGGCGCGGCCGGCCGCGGCCGTCCCGACCCCCAGCCGGTGCGGGCGAGCCGCGTGACGGCCGGTGGCCGCCCGAGGGGCGCCCGCGTTGACCGCCTGGTAGACTCGACCTGCCGGCTGCGAGTGCCGTTCCTGTCCTGGGTCCGGAGGGAGGTCGCCGTGAGAGCAGCCCACAGGGTCCTGGTGGTGGCGATGGTGGTGGCGGCGGCGGGGCCGGCCCTGGCGACGGAGTCGGCGGTGGCGATCGTCTCGGAGGGGGACCCGGCCGGCGTCGACACGACCTTCGCGACGCTGGGCCGGCCGCGCGTCGTCTCGACCGGGCGCGTGGTGTTCGACGCCTTCATCGAGGGCCTCGGCATCGGCTCGGACAACGACCGCACGATCTGGCTGGGGGGCCAGGCGGTCTTGCAGATGCTGTGCCAGGAGGGCTCCGCGTACCCGCACGGGGTCGGCCTGACCGCCCGCTGCCCGGCGCTCGACGGGGTCGTCAGCGGCGGGTCGACCGCCGCGGTCCGGGTGTTCGGCACCGACATCCTGGCTGGAGACGGGGTCACGACCGCCAACGACACCATTCGCACCATGATGGCCGGGACGGTCGACGGCTCGGTCCTGGTCGCGCGCGAGGGCGACCCGGCGCCGGGGACCGACGCGGCGTTCGACCAGGCGTTCGGCGTGCAGCGCGTCGACTCGAGCGGTACCGTCGCCTTCTCGGCGGCGCTCCGCGGCGGCTCGAGCGCCTCCGGGATCTGGGCCGGGCCGAGCTCGTCGGTCGGGCTGCAGGTCAAGGCCGGCGACCCGGCGCCGGGCCTCGGCGCCGCCTTCCAGGGCTTCTCGCAGGTCTCCCTCAGCCCCTCCGGCTACCTGGCCTTCCGCGGCCATGTGGCCTCCGGGGAGGCCGGGCTGTACCGCCACCTCTCTGGTCAGGAGCCCCAGCTCGTGGCCGGCACCGGGACCGCCATGCCGGGGGGCGGCTCGCTCCTCGACGTCTCCTCCTCGGCCGTCGGTCCCCGCGGGACGATCGCCTTCCAGGGCTCCCTGGCGGGCTCGTCCACCGGCGTCTGGGCCGGCTCCGTGAGCGGCGTGCGGGACGTCGCGGTCCCCGGCCAGGCGGCGCCGGACGCCGGGAGCTTCGTGTCGGTCGGCGCGCCCTCCATCGGCGGCAGCGACGACATCTGCTTCTTCGCCCAGCTCTCTGTCGGCACCGACGGGCTCTACTGCGAGCTCGGCGGCACCCTCCAGGCGCTGGTCCGCGAGAGCGACACCCCGCCCGCGCTCGCCGCCGGCGAGACCGTCGGCGACCTGGTGTGGAGCCCGGTCGTCAACCGCCATGGGCAGGTGCTGTTCCTGAGCCAGGTCAGCAGCGGGGGGGGCTCCTCGCTCACCTGGTGGCTGCGGGACACCGCCGGTCAGCTGCGGGTCCTCGCCCGCGAGGGCGCGGCGATCGAGCTCCAGCCCGACGGCGTCGTCAAGACGGTCGCCACCCTCGACCTGCCCACCGGCGATTACCCGCACTCCGTCGACGGCGGCAGCGCGACCGCCCTCAACGACCGCGGCGAGGTCGTCTTCCACGCCCGCTTCAGCGACGGCGGCGCCGCCGTCCTCCTCGCGCGGCCCGAGCTCCTGCCGGGGGGCGATGTCTTCGCCGACGACTTCGAGCTCGGCACCAGCGACGGCTGGTCGGTCGTCTCGGGCCTCGTGCGCTGACGCCTCCCCGGCGCGAGGTCCCGAGGAGGTGCCACGGGCCCCGGCAGGTGCCACCGTCCGGCCTGCGGTAGACTGGCGCCGGGGCGGCAGCTGAGAGGAGATCCCGTGACAGAGCACGGCTCACCCACGGCAGGAGGCGCGGCGCAGGGCCTGGTGGCTCACCTGGCGGCCGCGGCGCTCGCGGTCGACGTGGCGGAGGTCCGCATCGGCCTCGGCTACACCGCGGTCAGCCTGGCGGACGGCAGCGCCGGCGTCGCGTTCACCTTCCGCGACCTGGCGGGAGGGGGGTGCTCGGTCTTCCACGGCCTGCGGCCGCTGCGCGGTCGGCCCGCCGCCGACCTGCTGCCGCTGCTCGGGTCGCCCGACGCCATCGAGGCCGGCGTCGGCCTCGCCTGCGCGAACGCGCTGGCGAACCGGGACCGGCCGGGGCTCCTGCCCGGCGACGTCCTGGACTACCTCGACCTCCGGCCGGACGACGACGTCGCCATGGTCGGGCACTTCGGCCCGCTGGTGGAGACCCTCGAGGCGAGAGCCCGGTCGCTGACCGTGTTCGAGCGGGTGGACGAGCCGGCGGGGCTGCTGCGGCCCCAGGAGGAGGCCCACGCCGCGCTGCCGCGCTGTCAGGTCGCCCTCGTCACCGCGACCGCGATCGTCAACCACACCCTCGACCGGCTCCTCGACGCTGCCCGCGGCTGCCGGCAGGTCGTGCTGCTCGGCGCGTCGACCCCCCTGGTGCCGGAGGTGCTCGGGGCGGCCGGGGTGACGATGCTGTCCGGGGTCGTGGTGACCGCTCCCGGCGAGGTCCTGCGGGTCGTGTCCGAGGGCGGCGGCATGCGGCAGTTCCTGCCCCACGTCCGCAAGGTCACTCTGCGGGTGGGCTCGCCCCCGCCGGCCGGCGCGACCCCGGCGCGCTGAGGCCGGGCGCGGGCCGAACGGGAGGCCCCGTCTATGAGCGGGAGCCGGGACACGGAGGGTGCCGCCACCGGCCGCATGGCGGTCGAGCTCGGCAGCCTGGGCCCGGGACTGACCTGGCTCGGGCCTCCCTTCCGCCCCCCGGCGCGGCGCATCGTGTCGCTGGTCCCGAGCCTGACCGAGGCGTTGGGGGTCCTCGGTCGGGGGTCGCGGCTGGTCGGCCGCACCCGCTGCTGCGTGCGGCCCGCCGCCGTGGTGGAGCGGGTCCCGGCGGTGGGCGGGGCCAGGGATGCCGACGTCGAGCAGGTGCTCGCCCTGGCCCCGGACCTGGTGCTGGCGAGCCGGCAGGAGAACGCCCGCCGGCGGGTCGAGCGGATCGCCCGGCGAGCGCCGGTGGCGCCG
>CAYTJW010000248.1:0-7250 GCA_964438135.1 uncultured Thermoanaerobaculia bacterium | reverse complement strand
CCCGCCAGCTCGTCGGCCCGGGGCGGCTCGAGCCCGAGCTCATCGGCCACGAGCTCGAGGCGGAGCGCGCCCACCGCGACGCCCTGGCCGCCGGCCGGGGCGCCGGCGCCCAGGGTCGCGGCGAGGAGCAGGCCCGCCGCGGCGCGGCGGGGGGAGAGGGGCATGGGCCGGTCAGAGGTTGGTCGCGGTCAGGGTGTACTCGGTGCCGGGGGCGGTGGTGTAGACGCCCCCCGCGGTCGCGCTGGTGAAGTCGAGGGTGACGATCACGTTGCCGACCTCGGCGTTCACCAGACCCGGGTCCGGGAAGGTGATCGTGGCCCCCGGGGGGCCGATGGTGTTGGGGCTGTTGAGGAGCCAGCCGCTGAGGCCGATGCTCGACCCACCGTTGACCAGGGCGGCGACCGTGTTGGAGATGGCGACCTGGCTGTTGGCAGTGGCGCCGCCGAGGGCGCGGACCGCCCACACCTCCTGCAGGGTCAGCGGCAGCGCGTTGAGCGCCCCGAGGGCCGCCGGCAGGAAGTTGAAGTCCGCCGTCATCGCGGTCGCCGGGGGACCGCCGCTGTAGGCTGCCGCGACCGTCTGCGCGGCGGCGGTCTCGCAGTCGAGGTGACCGGCGGCGTCCAGCACACAGCCGGCCGGGGTGCCGACGAGGCTCGCCAGGTCGACCTGCACCGTCAGGTTCGAGTAGTAGTAGAGGATGAGGATCCCGTTGGTCAGGTCGATGCTGAGGTTGACGTTGCCGACGGCCTGCGCCGCGGCCGGCGCCGGCGCCAGCAGCGCCGCCGCGGTGACGATGACGAGAGCAGCCAGTGTCCTTCTCATGGGAGCCTCCCTCCCCGCGCCCGCCCCAGTCCGGGGGGGCGGTTGACCGACAGCCGGCAGGACCCCCCTGCCAGCTCCAGCGTGCCACCATCACGATCCGTGCCAGCCTGGGGACCCCTGGCGCCGCCGGCCGGCGCGCTGCCCCTGTCCCGTTTCGGGACGCCTGCCGTTTCCGCGGGGCGCCTCGGTGCTGTCATCGCGCCAGCCACACCTCGACGTTGCCGTCCGGGTTCGCGCCGGTGTCCTCGCTCGACTCGAAGGCGACCAGGTTGGTGGTGCCGCTGCGGCCGAGCGCCGGCAGCCGCACGTCGCCGCTCATGAGCACGGTCTCGGCGCCACCGCCCGCCGGCTCGGTGACGATCGCCGAGCCGCCGGCCAGGAGGTCGAGCCGCTCGTAGGCGACCCAGGCGTAGGACGGGTCCATGGCGACCGCCAGGTGGTAGGTGGTGGCCGGGGTGGCGGTGACCTGGACGTAGGTGGAGTTCGAGCGCCAGCGGAAGACCTCGAGGCTGCCGTCGCCGTTGCCGCCGGTGAAGTTGCCGCTGGAGACGAACGCCACCCTGGTGCCGTTGGCGCTCGCCGAGGGGGAGTCGCTGACCACCGGGGCGGTCGTGGTGGTGACCTGGACCGTGTTGGTGGTGCAGTTGGTGCTGTTGTTGTCGCGCCAGAAGATCTCCAGGTTGTGGTCGGTGTTGCCGCTGCCCACCAGGTTGCAGTCGGAGACGAAGGCCACGTAGCGGCCGTTGTTGTCGCGGCTGAGGGACGGGGTGCGGCTGCTGCAGCCGGTGGTCTCGCAGCGCCGGTAGCCGGTGCCCGAGATCCACACCACCATCTCCTGGTTGCGGTCGGCGTTGAAGCCGGCGACGAGGTCCGCGCAGTCGGTGGTGAACGCGACCCGGGTGCCGTTGTTGTTGACCGACGGGCTGCGGTTGGCGCAGCCCGAGGTGGAGGTGACCTGGGTGGTGGCGCCGGTCGAGAGGTTGCGGAGGAAGACCTCGGTGTTCCAGTCGGGGTTGCTGCCGAGGAGGTCGGCCGCGGAGGAGAAGGCCAGGTACTGGCCGCCCTGGGAGATGTCGAGCCCGTCGACGTGCAGGAAGGCGACCGGGCTCGCGACGTCGGTGATCTGCTGCACGGCCCCGGCCGCCGGGGCGAAGGTGAAGACCTCGTTGCCGAGGTCCGGGTTGCCGCCGGTGAGGTCGGCGGTGGAGACGAAGGCGACCAGGCTGCCGTTGCCGGCGATGCGGACCAGCGAGCTGGTGGCCGGGGTCCAGACCAGGCCGCCGCCCTTGGTCACCAGGTTGCCGCCGCTGGTGACGGTGACCTGCTCCGCGCCCTCGGTGACGGTGTCGCTGTCGGTGGCCGAGTTGTCGCTCGGGTCGGGGTCGACGCGGTCGGCCGGGGCGGTGACCGTGGCGGTGTTGGTGAGGGAGCCGGTGGCGCTGCCCGAGAGGGTGGCGCCGACGGTGTAGGTGACGCTGGCGCCGACCGGGAGGGAGACCGAGTCGGCGACGTTGCCGCTGCCGGCCGCGGTGCAGCTGCCCCCGCCCGCGCCGGCGCAGGTCCAGGTGACGCCGAGGAGGGTGGCCGGGAAGAGGTCGCTCACCGTCGCCCCCGACACCGCGGCGGGGCCGGCGTTGCTGACGACGACGGTGTAGGTGAGGGGCTGGCCGGGGTTGACCTGGCTGAGCCCGTCGTCCTTGGTGACGGCCAGGTCGGCGTTGGGGCGGACCGAGACGTCGTCGACCACCAGGCCGCTGTCGTAGTTGCGGTCGCCCTGGTCCGAGACCCAGAAGGTGAGGGTGTGGCTGCCGGCCGCGACCACGGTCGAGAAGCTGGCCCAGGGGGTGCGCCCGCCCGAGCCGCCGGTGACCGGGAAGCCGCTGCCGTTGGTCGGCCCGGTGCTGGTGACGTCGTAGTCGACGTAGTCCGGCACGACGGTGTTGGGGAACGGCGAGAAAGTCGTGCTCTTGTAGGCGCTGTGGGTGAGGACGTGGGCGCCGTCGACGTCGGCGGCCATCAGGTCGTCGTACTGGGCGGGCTGGTTGACCTCGCTGGTGAGGAAGAGCCAGTCGAAGCTCACGGTCGCCTCGGTGGCGACCGTGAAGGTCACGGACAGGGTGGCCTGCTCGTAGTCGGTGGTGCCGTTGCCGTCGTAGCTGCCGGCCGGGCCGCCGAAGTCGCCCGGCCCGGTCGACAGGAGGGCCAGCCAGGTCCCCTCGGTGGGGGCGATCGGGTTCCTGAAGTTGCCCGACTGGAGGGCCTCGACATGGGCCGTGCCGCCGGTGGTCCAGCCGGAGAGACCGCTCTCGAAGCCGCCGTTGGGCAGCTCGTTGGCCAGGGCCGCGACCGCGGCCAGGCCGGCCAGGGCGACGACGGCGAGGTGCCGGCTCATCGCCCGCCCCCCACCGTCTCCGACCAGGCGGAGGTGGTGCCGTCCTCGAAGCCGTCGGCGAACAGGCCGACCATGACGGCGGCGGCGGCCGAGTCGTTGCCCGGCTCCGGGTCCGAGTGGTCGGAGGTGACCGTCGCGGTGTTGACCAGGGCGCCGCCGAAGCCGACGTCGACCTGCGCCGTGAGGTCGCACGACACGGTCTGGCCGACGCCGACCGGACCGGTCCGCCAGGTCCACGCCCCCTCCGCCGCGGTGCCAGTGCAGCTGTCCTCGAGGTAGGCCAGGGCCGCCGGCAGGAGGTCGGTGACGACGGCCGAGGAGACCGGGTCGGGGCCGAGGTTGGTGACCGAGAGGGTGTAGACCACGCTCGAGCCCGGGTCCGGGTCGGCCGGGCTGGCGGTCTTGGTCAGCCCGAGGTCGGCGTCGAGCCCCTCGCACTGGAGGTCGAGGGACCAGTCCGCGAGCTGCCCGAGGTCGTCGCCGCCGAAGTCGGCCACGCGCAGGCGCCACTCGCCGCTGCCGACCTGGCCGGCGAGGGCGGCCAGGGGTGCGCCCGGCCGGAGCTCGCCGGAGAGGGCCGGGACCGTCCCGCCCTGGTCGTCGGCGCAGGTCTCCTCGGCCGCCGCGGCGGCGCCGTCGCCGAGGACCGCGTCGACGCCGGCCTGGTCGCAGCCCCAGGGGTCGGCCGGGAAACCGGGTCGGTCGAGCAGCAGGACGCGGCTGCCGGACGGCCCCTCCAGGGTGACGACCAGGTCGCCGGCCCACGGGTGCTGGAGACGCAGGCCGACGCGGGCGGCGACGACCACGTCGCAGGCGACCACGGTCATCGTCGACACCACGCCCGCCGGCGCGAGGTCCGGCAGCGCCGCCGGGCAGGAGGAGCCGCCGCTCGCCACGCAGCCCTGGCCCGGGAGGTCGTCGGCCGGGGCAGGGACCGCGGCGGACAGCGCCAGGAGCAGGCCGGCGGCGCCGAGGCGGAGGCGGTGCGGGCCCGCGGGCGGGCACTGTCTCCTGGTGCTGGCGGCGGGTGGGGTGCGCATCGACTCTCCCCGGGCGCGCGCTCGACGCCCCGCAAGGCCTGGCCCCTCTGCCCCATGCTACCACGGGGGGCCAACCGCGGCTCGAGCCCGGAGGTCGACCGGCTCGAGGCGGTATCATGGCGCCCTGGAGGTTGCCATGGCGCTGGACCTGATCGTGCGCGGGGGCGTGCTGAGGGGGCGCGAGGGCGAGGGACCGCTCGACCTCGGGGTGGCGGAGGGCCGCGTCGCCGCGGTCGCCCCGCGGCTCGAGGGGGAGGCGGCGACGACCCTCGAGGCGGGCGGCTGCCTGGTGGCGCCGACCTTCGTCGACCCTCACGTCCACCTCGACAAGGCGCTGATCGCCGAGACCGTGCGCGACAACGCGAGCGGCACCCTGACCGAGGCGATCGAGATCATCTGGGAGCGCAAGCGGCGCTACCAGGTCGAGGAGATCGTGGCGCGGGCGAAGCGGGTGGTGGAGTGGGCGGTGCAGAACGGCACCACCGTGCTCCGCACCCACGTCGACGTGGACTCGATCGGCGGCCTGGTGCCGCTCGAGGGCGTCCTGGCCCTGAAGCGCGAGGTCAGGGACCTGGTCGACCTGCAGGTCGTGGCCTTCCCGCAGGAGGGGATCGTCCAGGACCCGGGCACCGACCGCCTGCTCGAGCAGGCGATGGAGCGGGGCGCCGACGTGGTCGGCGGCATGCCGTACAACGAGCGCACGCCGGAGGACTCGCGCCGCCACGTCGAGCTGTGCCTGGAGCTGGCGCGACGGTTCGACTCAGACGTCGACATGCACGTCGACGAGACCGACGACCCCGGCGCGCGCACCCTGGCCATGCTCGCCGACGCCACCATCCGCTTCGGCTGGGAGGGTCGGGTGACGGCCGGCCACACTTGCGCCCTGGCCGCCTACCCGGACCCGTACGCCGCCAAGGTCATCGGCCTGGTCAAGCGGGCCGGCATCAACATGGTCACCAACCCGGCCACCAACCTCATGCTGCAGGGGCGCTACGACCGCCAGCCGATCCGGCGCGGCATCACCCGGGTCAAGGAGCTGATGGCGGCCGGCGTCAACGTCGTCTACGGCCAGGACTGCCTCAAGGACACCTTCTACCCGACCTTCGGCCAGGCCGACATGCTCGAGGTCGGGCTCGTCACCGCCCACGCCGCCCAGCTGTCCACGCCGCGCGAGGTCGACGCCCTGTTCGACATGCCGACGGCGAACTCCGCGCGGATGCTGCGGCTCGACCGCTACGGCCTCGAGGTCGGCTGCCGGGCGAGCTTCAACCTGCTCGCCTGCGCCTCGGTCCAGGAGGCCTTCCGCACCCGCCCGGACCGGACGGTGGTGCGGGACGGTCGGGTGGTCGCCACCACCCGCACCGAGCGGCGGCTGCACCGGTAGGGTCGGCCCGCGCGGGGCCGCCGCCCGGCGGGGCGGGGCGGTGTACACTGAGGCCGCCGGGGCGGGCTCCGCCCGCGACTCGGTCGGTGGCCGTCGTCCGACGGCGGAAGGAGCTGGCAATGGCGAGCAGGCTCGGCTGGCGTGGGCTCGTGGTCCTCGTGGTGGCAACCCTGGCGGCGGTGGGCGCGGCGGTCAGACCCGGCGACGCCGCGACCCTGCTCGGCGAGGACTTCGAGTACGGCTCGACCGCGGGCACGCTGACCGCCCTCAGCGGCGGCAACTGGGTGGCCCACTCCGGTGCCACGGGCATCCTGATCGGCTACCAGCCGACCAGCCTGACGCTGGCGGGATACCCCTACTCGGGTGGCGGCGGGGCGGCGACCGTGGTCACCACCTCGTCGTCCGCCGAGGACGCCAACCGGGCCTTCGGCGCCCAGAGCGGCGTCGTCTACGCCGCGGCCCTGGTGAACGTCGGCTCGGCCAGCACCGGGACCTACTTCCTCCACTTCAGCGACGGCGGGACCTCCAACTTCCGCGCCCGGGTGGGCGCCGCCGACGTGGGCGGCGCGCTCCGCTTCGGTGTCAGCTCCAACGGCACCCCGACCTACCCTGCGGTGGACTTCTCCTTCAACACGACCTACCTGGTCGTCTTCCGCTACGACGTCACGAGCGGGGACTCCGCCCTGCACGTCCTGTCGTCGGTACCGACCACGGAGCCCGGGACGCCGCTGGCGACCGGCACGATGACCCCCTCCGCGGTGAACATGTCCGCGATCGCCATCCGCCAGGGCAGCGGCGGACCGACCGCCGTCGTCGACGGCGTCCGTGTCGGCACGAGCTGGGCCGACACGGTCGGCTCGCTGCCGGCTCTGATGGTCGGCGACGCCTCGGTGGCCGAGGGCAACTCCGGCACCACCACCCTCGCCTTCACGGTCAGCCTGACCTCGCCCGCCGGACCGGGCGGGGTGTCGTTCACGGCCGACACCGCCGACGACGACGCCACGGCCGGCAGCGACTACGTCGCGCTCGTGAGCTCCGGCCACACCATCCCCGAGGGCTCGAGCAGCGTCGAGGTCGAAGTCACGGTCAACGGCGACACCGAGGTCGAGGACGACGAGGCGTTGTTCCTCAACCTGTCCGACCCGGTCGGCGCGGACATCGGCGACGGCCAGGGCGTGGGCACCATCCTCAACGACGACGTGGTCACGCCGTCGATCACCATCGACGACGTGACCGTGACCGAGGGCAGCTCCGGCACCACCGACGCGGTGTTCACCGTGTCCCTGTCGGTCGCCTCGGGCGCCACCGTCACCGTGGACTACGCCACCGCCGACGGGACCGCGACCGCTCCGGCCGACTACGCCGCCAGCTCGGGCACCGTCACCTTCGCGATCGGCGAGACCTCGAAGCCCGTGACCGTGGCGGTGGTCGGCGACACCCTCGACGAGGTCGACGAGACCTTCACCGTCAACCTGTCGGGGGCAACCAACGCCACCGTCGTCGACGCCTCGGGCCTCGGCACCATCACCGACGACGACCCGACCCCATCGCTCGCCATCGGCGACGTGACCGTGACCGAGGGCAGCTCGGGCACCACCGACGCGGTCTTCAC
>CAYTJW010000247.1:0-7252 GCA_964438135.1 uncultured Thermoanaerobaculia bacterium | reverse complement strand
GCCCGAGCCGGGCCGCGCGCCGCCACAGCTCGGGCAGGCGGGTCCGGGTCGGGGCGAGGGCCTCGACGACCTCGGCCCGGGCGCGATCGTCGTACAGGGCCGCCGCCAGCAGCACCACCGGCGCGGCGCGGAGCGGGGCGGGCAGGGCGTCGCAGCCGCGCAGCTCGAGGAAGCCACGCGGGCGGACCTCGAAGAACAGGGTCGTGAGGTGGTAGTCGAGGTCGGCCGCGGTCGGCCAACCGTGCTCGGGGTGACCGTCCGTGACCCAGGCGGAGAAGGGCAGGCCGGGCGGGCACGGCAGGGTGCGGCCGTCCCCGAGGCGGAGCAGCATGACGTCGGCCGCGAGCGCGGCTGCGGACCACTCCCGGCCGGGGTCGTCGCCCGGGCCCTCGACCAGCAGGGGCGGGAAGCCGGTCCGGCTCGGGTCGAGCTGCTGCCAGGCCAGGGCGCGGCGTGACGCCGCACCGGGGCCGGGGCTGGAGGCGAAGGTGGCCGTCACCAGCGGGCCGAGCAGGTTGGCGGCGAGCCAGCGCTCTTGCCAGACCCCCTCGCCGCCGAGGTCGAGGTTGACCTGCAGGCTGGCGGTGTGGCGCATCATCACCGCGCCGTGCGGGCCGATGGCCCGGAAGTGCGCGTCCATGGCGACGTAGCGACCGGCCGCGAGCTGCTGCGGCACGCTCGCGAGGTCGTGCCAGCGGTCGAGGCCGGTGGCGGCCAGGACCACGCCGCGCTCGGCGAACGCCGCCTGGAGCCGGGCCCCGACCCGGTCGACGTCGGCGAGGGCGGCGGCAACGCTCGGGTGGGCGGCCGTCGAGTGCTCGAGCTGCGCCCCCGGCTCGAAGGTCAGGCGCCCGCCGCCCGGGATCGGCAGCTCCCACGGCCCTTCCGGCGGCCCGGCGCGGGGTCCGAGCTCGGGCAGCTGCGCGAGGGTGTCGAGGACCCCGCCGGGGCCCAGGAGGGGGAGGCGGCCCGCCGGTCGCCCGGCCGGGCCGAGGCGGATCGGGAACAGCTCGGGCTCGAGGCCGACCCGGCCCGGGCGGGGTCCGGGGGTGGCGGTGAAGGCCCGGGCCGCAGCCAGGTCGGCGGCCTGGGCGAGGGTCAGGGCGTGGCGGCGGTCGGTGGTGGGCACGTGGCTCTGTCCGCTGTCATGGAACCGGCTCCCGCCAGCCGCTGTTCCCGGGTTGGTCGCGCCGTCATGGGCGCGCCAGCAGGTCGCGGATGGAGCGGGTGACCCGCGCCACCGCGTCGTCTCCCTTGGGGATGACGGTGGCGATCTTGCCCGACAGCGCCTGGCGGTCGGCGGCGGTCAGGTCCTTGGCGGTCAGGACCACGACCGGCAGCCGGGCCGTGCGCGGGTCGGAGCGCAGCTCGACCGCCACCTCGAAGCCGTTCATGCCCGGCATCATGAGGTCGAGGACGATCAGCGCGGGCGAGCGGGAGCGCGCCAGGGCGAGCCCGTCCGGGCCGTTCGCGGCGGTCAGGACCGAGTAGCCGGCCGGCTCGAGCTCGGCCTCGAGCAGGTCGTGCACCGCCGGGTCGTCGTCGATGACGAGGATGGCGCGCTCGCCGTCCGGCGGGTCGAGCGGCGGCGCCAGCTCCCGCACCCGCTGGACGAAGGCGGCCCGGTCGACCGGCTTGGTGAAGAAGTCGTCGGCGCCCAGGGCGAGGCCGAGCTCGCGGTTCTCCAGCACGGTGACGATCAGCACCGGGATGTCGCGGGTGGCGTGGCGCGACTTGATCTCCTTGAGGATGTCCCAGCCCGCCATGCCCGGCAGGACGATGTCGAGCGACACCAGCGCCGGGCGCTCGCTCTCGAGCAGCTGCAGGGCCTGCTCGCCGGTGCGGGCGCCGAGCACCCGGTACCCCTCCTGTTCCAGCGCCGCGGCCAGGGCGTGGAGGGAGGTGGGCTCGTCCTCCACCACCAGGATGGTGCGGCCGCGGGCCGGCGGGCTCGCCGCCTCCACCGGCGCCGCGGCCGGCTCGCCCGAGTCCCTGAGCGCCGGGACGCCGGCGCCGCGCAGCCGGAGCGGCAGGAAGACGGTGAAGGTGCTGCCCCGGCCGAGCTCGGAGTCGACCTCGACGCGGCCGCCGTGCATGTTGAGGAGCTTGCGGACCAGGGTCAGGCCCAGCCCCGTCCCCTGGTACCGGCGGCTCGCGCCGTCGTCGACCTGCCGGAACTCCTCGAAGATCAGCTCGAGGTCCTCCCGCTTGATGCCGATGCCGCGGTCGACGACCTCGACCCGCACCGACTCGACCTCGAGCGGCGAGCTGTCGGCCTCGACCAGCGCCGCGCGGACCGTCACGGTGGCGCCGCGGGGGGAGAACTTGACCGCGTTCGACAGCAGGTTGAACATGATCTGCTTGACCTTGCCCAGGTCGGCGGTGAGGAACGGCAGGTCGTCCGGGGCCTCGACCGCGATCGTGACCTTCTGCTCCGCCGCGACCCCCTTCATGACGTCGACGACGTCGCCGAAGACCTGCCGCAGGTCGACCCGGTCGGGGAAGAACTCCATCCGCCCGGCCTCGATCTTGGACAGGTCGAGGATGTTGTTGATCAGACCGAGCAGGTGCTGGCCGGAGCCGAGGATGTTGAGCAGGAACTTCTCGTAGCGCCCCTCGATCCTCCCTCTGAGCTTCTCGGTCAGGATGGTGGCGAAGCCGATGATCGAGTTGAGCGGCGTGCGCAGCTCGTGGCTCATGTTGGACAGGAAGACGCTCTTGGCGCGGGAGGCCTCGAGCGCCCGCTGCTCGGACTCGAGCGCCCGCTGCTCGGACTCGAGCGCCCGCTGCTCGGAGATCTCGAGCTCGTGGATCTTGACCGCCAGGGCCCGGTTCGTGTCCTCCACCTCGGCGGTGCGGTCCGCCACCCGCGCCTCG
Source organism: uncultured Thermoanaerobaculia bacterium (assembly GCA_964438135.1). Classification (GTDB taxonomy): domain Bacteria; phylum Acidobacteriota; class Thermoanaerobaculia; order Thermoanaerobaculales; family Sulfomarinibacteraceae; genus CAYTJW01. The sequence goes on along the minus strand of CAYTJW010000247.1, from coordinate 4,375 downwards.
AGGGCCTGGTTCTGCCGGGTCACGGCGGACAGACGGAGGCGGACGCCGGAGGCCACCGCCAGCGCGGCGGCGGCGAGGTAGAGGAGGTAGGCCCACCACGTCTGCCACAGCGGCGTCGCCACGGTGAAGGCCCACTCGGCGCCGATCTCGTTCCACACCCCGTCGTTGTTGCAGGCCACGACCCGGAAACGGTAGTCGCCGGGCGGGACGTTGGTGTAGTAGGCGGTGCGACGGGTGCCGGCCTCGGCCCAGCGCCGGTCGAAGCCCTCCAGGATGTAGCGGAAGCGGACCTTGTCCGGGGACAGGAAGGAGAGGCCCGCGTAGTGCAGCTCGAGCTCGCGGTTGCCGGCCGGCAGCCGGTCGAGGTGCCGCGCGTCGACCTGCGCCCCGTCGACCAGCACCTCCTCCAGCACCACCGGCGGCGCCAGGGGGTTGAGGCCGAGGCGCTCGGGGTCGATGACGACCACGCCGCGGGCGGTCGGGAACCACAGCCGCCCGTTCGAGTCGGTGCAGCCGGCGGGCTGCGACGCGCCATTGCACTGGTTGACCTTCATGCCGTCGGCGCGGTTGTAGCCGATCGCCTCGACCTGCTCCGCCCGGCCCTCCGCCACCGCCACCAGGTCGTCGACCGCCACCCGCGAGATGCCGCGGTTGGAGCTCGTCCACAGGTAGCCGAGGTCGTCCTCGAGGATCTGGAAGATCTTGTTGTCGTAGAGGCCGTGGCTGACGTCGATGGCCGTGAGCCGGCCGTCCCGGAGCAGGGCCAGGCCCCCCTCGGTGCCGACCCAGAGGCGGCCGTGGGAGTCCTGGGTGACGACGAAGACGATGTTGCTGGGCAGGCCGTCGGTGGTGCGGTAGGTGGAGAAGGAGCCGCCCTCGAGTCGGCTCAGGCCGCCGAACGTTCCGACCCAGAGGGTGCCCTCGCGGTCCTCGTAGAGAGCGCGGACGTCGTTGCCGGCCAGGCCGTCGGCCGTGGTCAGGACGGTCACGGAGCCGTCGTCGCCCAGGCGGTTCAGGCCCCGCCCCTCGGTGCCGACCCAGATGGTCCCCTGGCGGTCCTCGAGCACCGCCCGGACCAGGTTCGACGACAGGCCGTCGGCGGTGCTGAGGGTCTTCATGCGGCGGCCGTCCCAGCGGTCGAGGCCGGCGCGGGTGCCGATCCAGATCGAGCCGTCCCGCCCCTGGCAGAGCGCCCGGACCGAGGCCGACGACAGCCCGTCGGCGATCGACAGGGTCTCGAAGTGGCCGTCCCGGAACCGGGACAGGCCACCGCCGTCGGTGCCGACCCAGACCGATCCGTCCCGGTCGGCGAGAATGGTGCGGGCGAAGTCGTGCGCCAGCCCTTCCCGGGCGGTGTAGACCCTGACCTTGCCGGCGTGCAGCTGGTTCAGGCCCCCGTTGGTGCCGACCCACAGGCTGCCCTCCCGGTCCTCGGCGATGGAGCGGACGTAGTCGCTGGTCAGGCCCTGGCGGCTGCCGAAGGTGGTGACCTGCCCTTGAGCCAGGCGCGACAGGCCCGAGTCCTCGGTGCCGACCCACAGGCTGCCCTGGTTGTCCTCCCACAGGGCGCGGACGAAGGGGTCGGGCAGGCCGTCGCGCGGGGTGAGGGTGGCGACCACGCGGCCCTCCCGGAGCCGGGCCACGCCCCCGTTCGTGCCGACCCACACCGAGCCGTCGCGGCTCGCCGCGAGGGCCGTGCAGAGCTCGTGGGGCAGGCCGTCGGCGGCGCCGAGGCGAGCCCAGGCCCCGCCCGAGAGCAGGAACAGGCCGCGGTCGGTGGCGACCCAGAGGGTGCCGAGCAGGTCGACCTCCAGGGCCCAGACGCTGGCCGGGGTCTCGACCCCGGCGGCGGTCACCGGCTCGCACAGCCCGTCGACGAGGCGGCAGAGGCCGCGGTCGGTACCCACCCAGAGCGAGCCGTCGGCAGCCGGGTGGGAGGCCTTGACCACCTGGCTGGGCAGGCCGTGCTCGGGGCCGAAGGTGGTGAACACGCCCTCCTCGAGCCGGACCAGGCCGCCGTTGGTGCTCACCCACAGCCGTCCGGCCTCGTCCTCGGCCAGGTGGTGGACGGTGGAGCCGGGGAGGTCGCGGCTGCGGACCTGGTCGAAGGTCACGAAGCGGGCGCCGTCGAAGCGCACCAGCCCCTCGTAGGTGCCGAGCCAGATGTAGCCGTCGCGGCTCTGGATGATGCTGTGGACGGTGTTCTGGGGCAGCTCGTCCTGCCACGAGGTGTGGCTGAGCTGGGTGATGGCCAGGTGGGGGTCGAGCGCCGCCGCGCCGCCCGCCGCCCCGAGCGCGACCGACAGCGCGACCGTCCTCGTCACCCGGGCGCTCACCGTCCCGCCGGCACGACGTCGGCCCGACCCCTGCCCGGACCCTGAACGGGCGCTCACCGGCGACCATCTTACCCGAGAGGCGGGCCGCCGTGCCGCCGGTGGTCGCGGCTCGGACCCCTTCGGGTCGAGTCTCGGCGCGGTCGACGTCGCATCGCGGTGAAATTGACAAGGTGCGGCAAGATGCCCATACTCGGCGTCGGGGGAGGGGCAAGAGATGAGGGTTCTGGGGTTCTTCGCGCTGGGCGTGCTGGCGGTGGCGGCGCTCGCTCCGGCCGCGGCTGCGGCCGACGGGCCGACCACGACCCTGTCCGGCAAGGTCACCGGCATCGCCAGCGGCGACCGGGTGGTGGTGTGGCTGCACGGCGCCGAGCGGACCTACCGCACCAGGACCGACGACGACGGCCGCTGGGCGGTCCGCAACGTCCTCCCCGGCACCTACCTCGTCCGGCCGGACAGCCGCCAGTACAGCTTCAACCCGCCCACCCAGGTGGTGAAGGCCGACCCGCCGGCCGCGGACCCCGTTCTGGGCGTCGCCGCCCCGGCCCGGGGCTGAGCCCGAGGTCTCCCGGCGGGGGGGTCGGGCCGCGGCGCGGAGGCGTAACCCGGCCCTGGCGGCGTCGTACCTCCCCGCATGAGGTCGCACCGTCGTCCGCCCGCGTGGCGCGTCCTGGTCGTGGCTCTGCTGCCGGCGCTGGCTGCGGGCGCGGCGGTCCCGCCCCCGCCTGCCGCCGCGGAGGGGGACGGGCGCGGTGCCGCCGACCTCGAGCTGGAGCGTTTCCTGCTCGCGGCCGAGGTGGTCGGCGACGAGCCGGTGGGCGAGGGCGTGACCGGCTCGCGACGCCTGACGCTGCGGCTCGCAGGGGTGGAGCGGCGGGCCATCTTCAAGACCGTCGACCTCGAGGCCGACGGCGCGGTGCGGACCAACCGCGTCGAGGTCGGCTTCCGCGACTGCTACCGCTTCGAGGTTGCCGCCTACCGGCTCGACCGGGCCCTGGGCGTCGGCCTGGTGCCGGTGACGGTGGTGAGGGAGCTGGGCGGCGAAGAGGGCTCGCTGCAGGCGTGGGTGGAGGACGCGGTCAGCCTGCGGCGGGCGCTGGCCGCGCCGACGCCGGCGGCGGCCGGCGACTTCGAGCTGCTCGCTCGCCGGCTGACGCTGATGTACCTGCTCGACGCCCTGATCGGCAACGTCGACCGCAACCACGACAACATCCTGGTCAACCCGGCGGCGGACCGCTTCGCCCTGGTCGACCACTCGCGCTCGTTCCGCACCGGCCACGCCGTCGCGGAGCCGCGCGGTTTCGCGCCGGTGCCGCTGCCGGCGGAGGTCGCGTCCCGCCTGCTGGCCCTCGACCGGGACCGGGTCGAGGCCGTGGCGGGGGAGCTGCTCAGCCCGGTCCAGGTCCGCGCCCTGCTCGCCCGGCGCGACCGCCTGGCCGAGGTCCTGCAGGCGCGGGGCGCCATGCCGGGCTGAGGCCGCGCCAGCGGGTCAGGCGCCCGGCCGCCGGCGCCGCACCTCGAGGCCGTCGACCTCGGCCACCGGCTCGAACCCGGTCATGAGCAGGCGGTAGAGCTCCGGCGCCAGGCGCTCGAGGCGGTACGCCGGGATCGGGATCACCGGCGTGGCCTCGTACACCACCAGTCGGGTCCCGCTCGCGCGCAGCTCGGCCACCAGCTGCCGCTCGGGGTTGGCGAGGTAGACGCCGGGCAGGGTGAAGGCGGGGATCTGCAGCGGGCTCCAGCGGCCGGTCAGGTAGTGGAGGATGCGCGGGCTGCCGCAGACCAGGATCGGCTCACCCGGCGCGGTGGCATCCTCGACCAGGCGCGCGAGCTCGGCCAGGGTGCGGGCGACGTGGGGCTCGACCCGGAGGACGCCGCCGCGGTGGGCGAGGGGGGAGGTGGCGACCCGCCAGCGGGTGCCGACGCCGCCGACGAAGGTCTCGGTGCTGGCGAGGCCGGAGGCGAGGACCGTCGCCAGCCACAGCGAGACGGCCACCGCCGCGCCGCCGGCAGCGCGCCGGCGCCACGGCGGGGCGCCCGCC
>CAYTJW010000246.1:0-7255 GCA_964438135.1 uncultured Thermoanaerobaculia bacterium | reverse complement strand
GCCATGGGTCCCCCGCGAGGGATCCCTCGTCGACCCTGCGGGTCTCCTCGGGATGGCAGGGGTTCTGAAACAGGCTCAGCTTCCCCACCCAGCCGGCGCGCGACCGGGCGGGAGGTGGCAGCTGGACGCTGACAGCTGATCGCTGACCGCTCCTCACGCCACGCACCAGTAGTGCTCGCCCTCGGCGAGGGCGAGGGCGTCGAGCTGGGCGCGGATGAGGGCGCGGGCGCCGCGGGAGGCGACCGCGGCCATCGCCCCCGGGGTCGCGAGCTACCTCGACCGCGAGCTGGCCGCCGGGGTCCACACCTACGCCCTGGGGACCCTCGACCAGGGCTACCTGGAGGCCTCCGGCTGCCCATCCCTCGCGGTCACGGTGCCCGACCCGGACGGGTTGTTCTCCGACGGCTTCGAGAGCGGCGCGGCCGGGGAGTGGTCGACCGCGGCGCCGTGACCGACACCGTCGCCGCGGCCCTCGAGACCGGGCTCACGGGCAGGTGGTGTAGCCCGGGCTGGTGTAGCTCTCGTCGTAGGCGCCGACGCAGGTGACCGTGCCGCCGTTCTCGCTCACCGCCCCGCCGGCGAGCTGCGAGGCGCCGACGAAGGTGGTGAACTCGCTGTCGCTGCGGATGGTGAACGTGCTCCCGGCGATCCGCGAGCCGTTGATCGCCACCGTGAAGCTGCCGGCAGCCGCCACGTTGTACACGCCGTAGCAGATGCCCGTGCTCTCGAGGCTCGCGCTGACCTGGCTGTTGTCGAGCGTGAAGGCGGAGGCGTTGTTGTAGATGCCGTAGGCGTAGCCGTCGACGGCCGCGTTCGCGGCCTCCACGGTCACCTGCCGCATCGTCGCCGAGGAGCTGGATGCGTTGTAGATGCCGTAGTTGGAGGGCGCGGCGCCGCTGGCCGCGGCCACCACCCGGGTCATGGTGAGGGTCGAGGTGAAGGTGCCGTAGATTCCCACATTGCGGGTGGTCGCGTCCGACCCGGCGGCGTCGACGTCGAGCATGACGACCTCCGCCGAGGAGTTGTAGACGCCGTAGGTTTGGTCCCCCCCGGACGCGCGGGCGCTCACCCGCGTCATGGTGACCGCATCGGTGTTGTTGTTGTAGACGCCGTAGTTGACGCTGCCGGCCTCGCCCGCGGCGGTGGCGACCACGTCCCGCATGGTCGCCGGCGAGTCGTTGCGCACCGCCCAGTTCGAGCCGGTCCCGCCCGACGCGGTCACGGTGACGTCGCGCAGGGTCGGCGAGGAGCTCCCCTCGCTGCGGATGCCGTAGTTGCTCGCGCCGTCGGAGGCGTCGATCGTGACGTCGGTCAGCGCCGGCGCGGATGCGCCGCTGTTGTAGACGCCGAACGCGGTGGCGCCGCCGGAGGCCGAGATCGTGACGTGGGTCATGACCGGCGAGCCGCTGTCGTCGAACACGCCGTAGCTGGCGGTCGTGCCCCCCGAGGCGACGCAGCTCACGTGGGTGAGGCGCGGCGCGGCCGAGCTGTTTTTGACGGCGATGGCAAAGCTGTTGCCGCCGGTGTTCTCGACGGTCAGGAAGCGCAGCTCCGCGTTGTCCGCGCCGAGCACGGTCCCCCCAGCGGTGCTGACGCTGCCGCCGGAGGCGATCTTCGTGGCCAGCTCGCCGGCGCCCTGGATGTCCACGTAGGGCTCCATGGTCACGCTCTCGGTGTAGGTGCCGGGCGCAACCCACACCAGGTAGCGGTCGCTCGCGCTGGCGCTGATCGCCGCCAGCGCCGCCCCGATCGTGCTGTAGTCGCCCCCGCTCTTGGCCACCACCACGACGTTGTCGTAGTGCCGCTGAAAGGCGCTGGCGTGCGCCCCGTCGAGGAGGTCGGCGTCGACCCCGACCAGCCCCGCGCCGTTGCCGGTGAAGCTGTTGCTGGCGCTGCTCAGGTTCAGCGCGCTCGCGTAGGTGCCGGACAAGCGCGCGTCCGGCAGCGTGCCGGAGGCGAGGTTGGAAGCGTTCAGGCCGACCAGGCCCGCGCCGTTGCCGACGATGCCGCCGCCCACCTGCAGGATCATGCCGCCGGCTCCGGAGTTGCCGATGGTGAAGGTCTGATCGGCGGCCGACGGCCGATCGAGGCCGGACTGGGAGAGGCGCAGGTCGGCCTGGCCGTCCTCGGAGCCGTCGAGCACCAGGTCGGCGCCGCCCGCGGTGTTGGCCGCGGCCAGACCGGCGCCGCTCGCCGACGCCGAGGTGCCGACCACGCCGTAGACCTCGCCCACGGTGTCGGGGAGGGCGCCCTTGACCGCGGCCGGGGCCGAGGGGACCGAGCGGCCCTCGGCCACGCCCGGGTCGCTGCCGGCCAGCCAGAGCCCGGCCGCGTCCTCACCGCCGGTGGTTCGCTCCTGGCCGGCCCGCACGTAACCCGCGCCGAGCTCCCCTGTGGGCGGACCCGGCGCCAGCACGGCGAAGTAGCGCCCCTCGGACCACTCGGACAGCTCCGCCGCCTCGCCGTCCTCCTCGGCGAGCACCGCGCGCACGAACCAGACGTACCGGCCGCCTGCCGCGAAGCAGGCGCCGGAGGGGGTCCAGCTGGTCGCCGCGCCGGCCACCCGCTCGGCCAGGACCTGGTTCTCCTCGCTCAGCTCGACGTCGCCGGTGAGCGGTTCCGGGAGGGCGAATGCCGCCAGCTCGAAGGCGCTCGCGCCCGCCACCGCCCCCCAGCTGAAGGTCGGGCAGCGGCTCTCGACCAGCGCAACCCGGTCGAGCTGTCCCGGCGAGACCGCGACCGGCGCCGCGGCCAGCGCTTGACCCGCCACAGCCACCCACGCCACCGTCACGGCCAGCCAACGAGCGCTCCGTTGCGTGATCATCGTCTCCCCCCCTGCTCCCTTCACGGCGAGGTCTGGGACCAGGCCGTGGTGTTTCCCGACTCGAAGCCGTCACCGAAGAGCAACGCCTTGTGAACTACCCTGAGGTCGGTGCCGCTCAGACGGGCGCCGGCCTCCACCACCAGCGCCTGGTGAAAGCGGCCAGCGAGCGCCGCCGAGCTGGTGTCGACGCGCAGGTGGTCGAGGGCGACGGTCCCCGCGACCACCTGGACCTGGCCCTCGATCACGGTGGCGTCTGACGACACCCCCTGGATCGTCACGCTGCGGCTCACCACCACCGACTCCGGGTAGCTCTGAGCCCCCAGAACGATCGTCTCGCAAGCAGGGTCGGCGAGGGCGGCCGCGATGCTCGGGACCTGATCCGGCACGGTGCAGGTCTGCGCCTCCGACCCCGGCGGGCCGAGGCAGAGCACGACCATGGCGAGGGTCGACCCGACGAGAGCGCGCCAGCCTCGTTGCATGTCCTGAGCCTCCTTCCCGAGCCCGACGCCGGGGCCCCAGGTCCGGTACCGAGAGCCTCCTGATACCGGCGTGAGCGCTGCCGATCCTGACGTCGATTCTAGCACCGCGAGGGACCGCCGGCGCGGCGACGACGAAGCCCGGACGGCCGCGACCGGCACCGATCCCGGCAGCCTCGCCCGGCGCGAGGTGCTCGACTCGACCGGCCCGAGCGCCACCAGCGCACCTTCGCTGCCGCCGCTCCAGCGCCATGCCCGACCGGGAAGAAGCGTGCTGACCGTGAGGCCCATCCCGTGAGGCCGTCCGGCGCGAAGGTCGCCAGCCTCGCCCGAGCACGTGTCTCGACCCGGCTCGTCTCGGCGCGAGCGGGGGATCGCGCCGCGCGCCCGTCATGGCTCTTGCAACAGGCTCAGCTGTCAGCCCTCAGCTGTCAGCTTCCCCCACCCACCCGGCGCGCGACCAGGCGGGAGGTGGCAGCTGGACGCTGACGGCTGAACGCTGACAGCTGATCGCTGACCGCTCCTCACGCCACGCGCCAGTAGGAGCGCCTCGATCCCCTCGACTTCCTGGCCCGGCTCCTCGCCCACGTCCCCGAGCCCAAGCTGGACCTGGTGCACTACTACGGCTGGTACAGCAACGTGTCTCGCGGCGGACGGCGTGAGAGACGAGACGCGAGCCCTTCCACCGCATCCCCGGATCGGAACGTGTCTGACGGGCTCTCCCCTGCCGAACGCCGGGCGAGGAGGCGGCGCTGGGCACAGTTGGTGCGCAGGGTCTACGAGGTCGACCCGCTCGCTTGTCCGAAATGCGGCGGCGAGATGCGGATCATCAGCGTGATCCTCGGCCCCGCCGTGATCACGACCATCCTCGAGCACCTCCGCAGGAAGAAGGACGCCGCGACCAGAGCCCCGCCAGTCCCTGCCTCGTCGCTCGAAGCGGCGTCGTGAACCGCACCTCGCGACCCCGCCCACGGGCCCGGGCTCGAGCCTTGCCCACCACCCGCCCACCCGGCCTCCGCCCGGGCCCGTGGGCGGGGTCGAGGGCCTGGTGGGGCGCCGACCCCCGCGCCACCCCCCACTTCGCAACGGCGCAGGCCCTGCAGCGAGGCCGTCCTGGCCTCCCGGTCAGGCCCCCGACGGGTGGCAGACTCGAGCCTTGGGAAAGGAAGTCCCTATCCCTCGCGGGCTGGCCGAGACGCGGTTGACATGCCCATGCGCCGGCCCTGGATTGCTGGTGGGGGTGTCGGTGTGCCGCATCATGCTGGAGATCGAGAGGTCGCCCGAAGGCCCACACCTGGGGACGAGCCCCGAGCTGCCCGGGCTGGTGGTCCAGGGCGACTCGGCCGACGAGGTGATCGCGCTCGCGCCGCAGGTGGCCCGCGACCTCATCGCGGTCATGCTCTCAACCGGCGAGCCGCTGCCGGCACGGGGCGAGCGTCTGGCAGCCCCGGCCCGGGTCCCGATCCTCGTCCCGGCATGACGTACGTCGAGCTGGCTCACGAGCCGACGCGGCTGGGCTGCCGGCTGCGCCGGCAGAGCCGGGGCAGTCACGAGATCTGGCGCAACCCTCTCGTCAACTGCTCGGCCTCGATTCCGAGGCGCCGCGGCGACCTGGCGGTCGGGACCCTGAACGCGATCCTCCGCCAGCTGGGCATCGCGCGCCAGGACCTCGACCGGGCCTGACCGCCGCCGGGGTGCCGCCGCCGCGGGTGCCGGGCGACCCGGCGGGGCTCTTGCGGCTGGGCAAGGCGGCGCGCGAGCGGCAGGACTGAGAGAGCGCTGAGCGGTACTTCACGGCGCTGCTGGCGATCGTGCCGGGGCACCCGATCGCGGCCGAGGGACTGACACAGGCGAAGACCGCCATTGAAGCCGCGAGCCAGGCCGCCGGGGCTGCCGATCGGCTCGCCAGGGAGAAGCAGCTGGTGCCGCTCTGTCGTGAGACCGCCAAGACCTACCTCGACGGCGGCGACTGGCCCCGGGGCGGCGGAGTGGCTGGCCAGGATCGCAGGGGTGGATCCAGGAGACAGCTTCCTGGCGGAGACGTTGGAACGGGAGCGTGCGCGGGCCGAAGGTGCGGTGGCGGCGGGACGCTTCGAGGAGGCGGTGGCCGCGTGCGATCGGGTCCTCGCGGCTGAGCCGGGGAACGCGATCGGGGAGCTGAGACGCGAGGCGTCGGCGGCCGGGCCCAGGTGGCGCCCCCCGGTGGGAGCGGGAGCCTGCGGCTGCCGGTCTCACCCGGCGCCCCGGGCCCTCGCGGCCGACCACGGGTTGGGGCGCGACCGGGCCGAGGCCGGAACCTGCTCCTGCGAGGCGAACGACGTGAATGGTGTTGGGGTGCGGGCGCTACCCGACGTTCACAGGAGGGACAGGAAGTCGTCGACCGCCATGCCCGCATGGCGGATCAGCGCGCGGAGCGTGCCGATGGACAGCTCGCGGTGCTGCGGCACCGAGAGGTTGACGCGCGAGCCGGCCTTGCCGAGAACCACGTGGCTGCCGACCCAGCGGATTCGCTGCCAGCCGGCACGCTGAACGCGCGCGCCGCCTTCTCGCCCGAGATCCCGGCCAGCCGTGCCATCGGCTCAGACCGCGACCACGATCGTCTCGCCGGTGGCGCTCGATGCGGCGCCGCCCATCGCCTTCTGGTCCTCGGCCCACAGCCAGGCGACGATGGCCTCGCGGACGTTGTCGAGCGCCTCCTGCTCGGTCCTGCCCTGCGACACACACCCCGGCAGGGCCGGGCACTCGGCGACGACCCACCCATCCTCGGCCCTTTCCAGCACGACGTGGAACAGCATCGGCTCCCCCCGGGGCGGCTCCCGGCCCCCGACCACGCTACCACTGTCGAGCCCCAGAACCCCGGGCGGCCGGCGGCGGCGCCGGCCCGAGCAGGTCGAGGGGCGGGAGCGGGCTACAGCCGCACGACCCGCCGCCGCACCCGGTCGTCGAAGCGGGTGATGCCGGCGGCCTCGGCGGCGGCGCGCGCCGCGCGCATCTCGGCGGGGGTGACCGGGCGGGCGAGGTCGGGGTCGCGGCGGGCGAGGTGGCAGGGGCGGTACTGGTCCATCAGGTTGACGTAGGTGGCGGGGGAGACGCGCGCGGCCAGGAACTCCATCGTGGCGGCGGTGCCGGCGAGGCCCGCAGGCATGACCAAGTGGCGGACCAGCAGGCCGCGCTCGGCAATGCCGTCGGCGTCGAGTGAGAGGTCGCCGACCTGGCGGTGCATCTCGAGCACCGCGGCGCGGTTGACCTCGGGGTAGTCGGGCGCGTCGCACAGCCGGCGGGCGACCTCCGGGTCGGAGCACTTCATGTCCGGCATGTAGACGTCGACCACGCCGTCGAGCGCGCGCAGGGTGGCGGGGTCGTCGTAGCCGCCCGAGTTGTACACCAGCGGCACCCTCAGGCCCCGTCCGGCGGCCACCGCCAGGGCGGCCAGGATCTGCGGCACGACGTGGCTGGGGGTGACCAGGTTGAGGTTGTGGCAGCCCACCGCCTGCAGGCTGAGCATCAGCGCGGCCAGGTCGTCAGCCGAGACCGGGCAGCCGTCGGCGCTCATGCTGATGTCGGAGTTCTGGCAGAAGACGCAGCGCAGGTTGCAGCCGCAGAAGAAGACCGTGCCCGAGCCGTGGCGCCCGACCAGCGGCGCCTCCTCGCCGAAGTGGGGCGAGGCGCTGGCGAGTGAGGCCCGCTCGCCGACGCGGCAGACGCCGACCTCGCCGGCGGTCCGGTCGACGCCGCACCGCCGCGGGCAGAGGTCGCAGGCCGAGAGCCGGCGGTGCACCTCCTCGGCCCGGCGCTCGAGCTCGCCGGAGCGGTGCAGGGCGAGGTAGGACGGCTCGCGCATGGAGGCCTCGGGACCAGTGTAGCCGGCCGCGCCCCGCGCGGGCTGGCGGCGCGTGAGACGATGGCAGGGCAGGCGGCGGCGGTCGTCGCCGGGGGAGGTGCCATGGAGCGCCAC
>CAYTJW010000245.1:0-7264 GCA_964438135.1 uncultured Thermoanaerobaculia bacterium | reverse complement strand
TCTCCATAGCGGCGGTCCGAGCGCCGCACCTTGGCCTCGGCGCGGGCGGTCGCCGCCGCCAGCGACCGCCGGCGCCGCTGCTCGGCGTCGACCGCCGCCCCGGCCGCTCCCGTCACCCGCTCACTCCCGGGGGCCCCGCTTGCCGAACAGCGCGGCCACCCCCACGCCGATCAGGTACAGCACCACCATCGGCACCGCGAACACCGTCTGCGTCGCCACGTCCGGGGTCGGCGTGATGACGGCGGCGATGACGAAGATGACCAGCACCGCCCAGCGGAACCAGCGCAGCAGGCGGCCGGCCGTGACCAGGCCGACCCGGGCGAGGAAGAAGACCAGCATCGGCAGCTCGAACGCCACCGCGAGGCCGAGCAGGATCTTGGACATGAGGCTGAAGTAGGACTGGATGGTGATCACCGGCCGGAAGTCGGCACCGACCCCGAGCAGGAAGGTGACGACCATTGGGAAGGCGACCCGGTAGCCGAAGTAGCCGCCGGCCAGGAACAGGAGGGTGGCGAAGAAGATGAACGGCACCGCCAGGCGCCGGGCCGCGGCCCGCTCCTTCGGGTAGAGGCCGGGGCGGATGAACAGCCACACCTCGAGCAGCAGCACCGGCGAGGCCAGGAACACGGCCGCCAGGAGAGCCACCTTGACGTAGAGCATGAACGGGTCGGCCAGCTCCGTGAAGGCGAGCTTCTCGCCCGGGGGCAGGGCGCGGTTGATCGGCACCGCCAGCCAGGCGAAGATCTCCGCCGCGAAGCACCAGCAGACCAGGAAGGAGGCGAACAGGACGGCGATCGAGATGGCGATCCGGCGACGCAGCTCCTCGAGGTGCTCGAGGACCGTCATCCGCGGTAGGTCGTCCCTGCCGGCGTCCTCCCCGAGGTCGTCCTCGGCTCGCGGCGGGGCCGCGGTCACGCCCGCTCCTTCGGCTCCGCGACGGCGTCGACCGCCGTGCTCGCGACCGAGCGGAGGTCGCGCCCCGTCTCGCGCACCTGCTCGGCCGCCACCTCGTCCTCGACCGTGCGCCGGAACTCGTTCGACGTCCGCCGCAGCTCGGCCAGGGCCCGGCCGACCGACCGACCGATCTCCGGCAGCTTGCGCGGCCCGAACAGCAGCAGCGCCACGACGAAGATCAGGATCAGCTCCGGCATGCCGACTGGACCGAGCACAGCGCCTCCCGCGCCCAGTATAGCCCGGGCCCCCGGCGGGCCCGCCGGGGGTGGGACAGGGGGCGCTTCGGAAACACCGCGACCTGCGCTACAGTTACGGGTGAGGGAGGAGCTCTGGGCGTGCGAGTCACAGGTCGCTGGCGGATCACCGTGGTGGCGATGGCCGTGGTCGGGTGCGGGGCCTTCGCCGGGGTGCTGTTCGGGGAGCGGACCATGCCGGAGAGCGAGGAGCGGCTGCTGCTGCACGCCTCGCGCATCGTCGGCACCATGCTCGACTGGCTGCCGGAGGAGGTGCCGCCCTCGGACGTGGTGTACGACGGGATCGGCGGCATGCTGGAGACCCTCGACCCGCACTCCAGCTTCCTCGACCCGCGGTCGTTCCAGAAGATGCGCGCCCGCCAGGAGGGCTCCTTCTTCGGCGTCGGCATCATCATCTCGCGCCGCAACGGGCAGGTCACGGTCATCGCCCCGATCGCGGGCACGCCGGCCGCGGGCAAGGGCCTCCGCACCGGGGACGTGATCGCCGCGGTCGACGGCTCCGAGACCGAGGAGATGGACCTCGACGACGTGGTCGACCTGGTGCGAGGCCCGGAGGGGACCGCGGTCACCCTCGCCATCGCCCGCCCCGGCCTCAAGGACCGCCTCGACCTCGAGATCACGCGCGCCCGCATCCCGACCAACTCGGTCCGCTACGCCTTCATGATCCGGCCCGAGGTCGGCTACGTGCGGCTGTCGGAGTTCACCAACACCAGCGCCAGCGAGGTCCGGGAGGCGCTGCAGACCCTCGCCGCGCAGGGCATGAAGAGCCTGGTCTTCGACCTGCGCGACAACCCGGGCGGCCCGCTCGACGCGGCGGTCGGGGTGTCGGACGCGTTCCTCCGCAAGGGGCAGCTGATCGTCTCGACCCGCGGCCGCACCCCGGACAGCCAGGCGCGCTACGAGGCCCCCGGCCACGGGCCGAGATTCGAGGGCCCCCTGGTGGTGCTGGTCAACGCCGGCTCGGCGTCGGCGTCGGAGATCGTGGCGGGGGCGGTGCAGGACCACGACCGCGGCCTGCTGGTGGGCGAGGTGACGTGGGGCAAGGGGCTGGTGCAGACGGTCTTCACGGTCAGGGACGCCGGCCTGGCGCTCACCACCGCCCGCTACTACACGCCGGCCGGCCGCTGCATCCAGCGCGACTACGACTCCTTCATCGACTACATCACCCACCGCAACGGCACCAATGCCGACGGCGGCGCGCAGTCCTACACCACCGCCTCCGGGCGCACGGTCCTGGGTGGGGGCGGGATCTCCCCGGACGAGGTCGTCGAGGCCCGCCTCCTGTCCGAGCAGGTGGCCCGGCTGTTCGGCCAGTCGGCGTTCTTCCGGTTCGCCGTCGAGCGCCTCAAGGACATCCCCCCGCCCCAGCAGGAGGCCTTCGCCACCGGCTGGGAGGGGACGCCGCCGGAGCTGGAGCGCTTCTTCGCCTTCGTCGCCACGAACGAGGCCCTGACCCCCGAGGACCTCGCCGTGGTGCGCGCCGACGCCCAGGCCACGGAGGACGTCAGCCGCAACCTCAAGGTCGAGGTGCTCAACGCCACGCTCGGCCTCGAGGCCGGCTACCGGGTCGGCCTCGCCGGCGACAACCAGGTCGCCGAGGCTCTCGCCAAGCTGCCCCAGGCCGACGAGCTGTGGCAGCGCTACCGGCGGTAGGCCGAGGGGCGCAGCCGGGAAGGCCGGGAGGGCGGCCACCTCCCCCACCCCCCCCGGGTTTGGACGCCGGTCACGGTGCGGGCGGGTCGTCCCAGAGCAGGGTGACCGGGCCGGCGTTGACCAGCTCGACGTCCATCATGGCGCGGAACACGCCGGTCGCCACCGTCACCCCGTGCGCCTCGAGCAGGGCGACGAAGCGGGCGAACAGCGGCTCGGCGTCCTCGGCCGGCATGGCGCGGTCGAAGCCCGGCCGCCGGCCCTGGCGGATGGAGCCGGCGAGCGTGAACTGCGACACCGCCAGCACCGCCCCCCCGACCTGGTCCAGGCCCAGGTTCATCTTCCCCTGTTGGTCGTCGAACACCCGCAGGGTGGCGACCCGGCTCGCGGCGCGGGCGAGCTGGGCCTCGCCGTCCCCGACCTCGAGCCCGACCAGGACCAGGAACCCCGTGCCGACGCGGCCGACCACCTCGCCCCCGACCCGCACCTCGGCCCGCGACACGCGCTGGATGACCATCTTCATCGGCGCCTCCCCCGGTCACCGCCGGCGCCGGGATGTGATACAGTAACCCCAACCCGTCCACGCGGGAAGGAGAGGCCATGGGCGTCAACAAGGTCATCCTGGTGGGCAACGTCGGCCGCGACCCCGAGTTCCGCGCCCTGCCGAGCGGCACCAACCTGGCGAAGTTCTCCCTCGCCACCACCGAGCAGCGATTCAAGGACCAGAACGGTGAGCCCCACACCGAGTGGCACTTCATCGTCGCCTGGGGCAAGACCGCCGAGTTCGTGCAGCGCTTCGTCACCAAGGGCCGACAGCTCTACGTCGAGGGTCGGATCCGCACCCGCAGCTACGAGAAGGACGGGCAGCGCAAGTACTCGACCGAGATCCACGCCGACCAGATCGAGTTCGTCGGCACCCGCCCCGGCGGTGCCGACGGAGGCCAGCCGGGCGGCATGAGCGACCTCGGCCCCGGCGAGGGCGGCGGCCCCCCCGGCACCTTCGGCGAGGAGGACGACGTCCCGTTCTGATCTACTACTCCCGAGGATCTTCGCGTGGGACGACGAATCCTACGCCGCCGCTCCGATGAGCTGTTTGACGGTGGCGGTGCGCGCAGCGAAGAGTGCCGCGGTGAGCACTCCTGCCGGGATTACTGCAACCGAGCGACCAAATTCGCCGGAACGAGCATGCGGTCCAGTATTCAGCAGGAGGGGTGATGACGCTGCTCCCACTCTGCTGGCTGCAGGCTGCCGGCTGTCAACAGCGCGGCCCGCGACGCCGTTGCGCTCTTTGGTTGCGGCCCGATGGGCCGCGCTAGGACGCCCTCCCGACAGCTCGAGCCAGCGAGCGACCCCCGCCCCCGGGCGGGGGTCTTTTCGTCCGGGCCGTGCCGACCCCGGGCGGCGAGCGCACCCCCTTCCCCAACCCCGGCCGGGCGCGCCGGGGAGCGGCGGGCGTAGACTGCGCCGGTGCCCGGGCGCGAGGGAGCTCCGTCAGGCGCCCATCAGGCGCCAGCCGACGCCGGCTGCAGCCGGCGCGAGCAGCGCAGCGTGCTCCTGGCCACGACCGTCTCGTCCTTCCTCGGTCCCTTCCTGGGGTCTGCGGTCAACCTCGCCATTCCCCTGATAGGTCGGGAGATGGGCGCACCGGCCGTGGTCTTGAGCTGGATCGTGACCACCTACCTCCTGACCTCGGCGGCATTCCTGCTGCCGTTCGGGCGCCTCGGCGACCTCGCCGGCCGGACCCGGGTGTTCGTCGCCGGGTCCCTGCTCCAGGCCGCCGCCTCGCTCGGCTGCGCCGCGGCGGCCGACGTCGCCACGCTCATCGCCTGCCGCCTGCTGCAGGGGGTCGGCGGGGCCATGAACTTCGCCACCGGGTTCGCCATCGTCGTCAGCTCCTTCCCCACCCGCTCCCGCGGCCGCGTGCTCGGCGTCGTCACCGCCGCGGTCTACCTCGGCCTGTCGTTGGGCCCGGTCGCGGGCGGCCTGCTGACCCACTACGCCGGCTGGCGCTCCATCTTCGCCCTCAACGCGGCGGCCGGCCTGGCCGTGGCCGTGGTCGCCGCGGTCGGCATCCGCAGCCAGTGGCACGCCCCCGCCGGCGAGCGCTTCGACACCGTCGGCGCCGTGCTGTACACCGCCAGCCTGGCCGCCCTGCTCGGCGGCGTGTCCACCCTCGGCCGCCACGCGTGGGCGCCGTGGGCCGCCTGGCTGGGTGCCGCCGGCCTCGCCCTCTTCGTCGCGGTCGAGCTGCGCGTGGCCAGGCCCCTGCTCGAGCTGCGGCTGTTCCGCAGCCTGGTGTTCGCCTTCTCCAACGTCGCCGCCCTGGTCCACTACAGCGCCACCTTCGCGGTCACCTTCCTGCTGTCCCTCTACCTGCAGGCGGTGCACGGCCTCGACCCGCAGCGGGCCGGCCTGGTGCTGCTCGCCCAGCCGGTCATGATGGCCGCCCTGTCGCCGCTGGCCGGCCGCCTGTCGGACCGGGTCGAGCCCCGCGTGGTCGCCTCCGTCGGCATGCTGCTCAGCCTCGCCGGCCTGGTGCCCCTGACCTTCCTCGACCGTGCCACCCCCCTGGCCGTGGTCGTCGCCAGCCTGCTCGTCCTCGGCGTCGGCTTCGGGCTCTTCTCCTCCCCCAACAGCAATGCCGTCATGAGCGCGGTGAGCCGCAGCCAGCTGGGGGTCGGCGCGGCCACCCTGAGCACCATGCGGGTGGTGGGCCAGGCGGCGTCGATGGCCCTGGTCGCCCTGATCCTGGGCCGGGCGATGGGACAGCGCGCCCTCGAGGCCGACTCGACCGAACCGCTCCTGGTAGGGCTCCGGTGGTCGTTCCTGCTCTTCGCGGCGCTGTGCGCGGCCGGGGTGCCGCTGTCGCTGGCGCGGGGGAAGATGGCGCACGGGGCCGGCGAGGAGGCCTGACGCCTCAGGCCCGTGCCGGCGGGCCCCGCCCCGGGCCGACGGGAGGGGCTGGCTACAGGCTCACCGCGCGCATCAGCCCGGCGAAGCGCGGGTCCGCCCGCAGCGGGTCGACGGCGGGGTCGACGCGCAGGTAGACCAGCTTGTAGGAGCGCTCCTCCACCGCCTGCGTCAGACAGGCGAAGGCCGGCTCGAGGTCGCCCAGGCCGAGGTGGACGTAAGCCCGCTCGTGCGGCGACACGTACTGCCGACGGGCCGCCTCGGCCAGCTGGCCGAGAGTGGCCTCCGCCTCGGCCCGCCGCCCGGCGCGGCCCAGGCAGCGGCCCAGCGCCCCGACCACCTCCGGGCTGCCGCCGGAGTGGTGGAGCGCGCGCAGGTAGTGGCCGATGGCCGCCTCCAGCTGCCCCTGGTGCTCGCTCGCCTCGGCCAGGCCGCGGTGGGCCTCGGCGAACTCGGGGTCGACCTCGAGGGCCTTGCCGAACTGCTCGACCGCGGCGTCGTACCGACGGGCGAAGAAGTGGCAGAAGCCGAGGTTGGTGATGATCGGCAGGGACAGCGGGTCGAGCTCGAGCGCCCGCTCCATGGACCGCACGGCCTCCTCGAACCGCCCCTGGCAGATCAGGTACCAGCCGTACCAGTGGTGGGCCGTCGGGTAGCGGGGGTTGAGGTCGATGCCCAGGCGGTACTCCCGCTCGGCGCCGACCCAGTCCCAGTCGTGGTACTGGGTGGCGAAGGCGAGCGAGACGTGCGCCTCGGCCCGCCGCGGGTCGAGCTCGAGCGCCTTCCGCGCCGCCGCCCGCGCCCGCGGGAAGGCGTCGGCCGCCGGCACCACGCTGTAGCTGCCCAGGTTGTTGTGGGCGTCGGCGAGGCCGGCCCAGGCGAGGGCGTACGAGGGGTCGCGCTCGATCGCCTCTCGCAGCGCCCCGATCGCCTTGCGCAGACCGTCGGCGGTGCGCTTGTTCCAGAAGTAGCGCCCCTTGAGGTACAGGCGGTAGGCCTCGGGGTCGTCGGTGTGCGGCCGCTCCAGGTCCTCGCGTTGCTCCCCGCTCAGTCGCACCCGCAGCCGGTCGGCGATCTGGCCGGCGATCTCCCGCTGCACCCGGTGCAGGTCGGACAGCTGCCGCTGGTACTGCTCGCCCCACACCTGTGCCTGCTCGACCACGTCGACCAGCTCGGCCTGGACGTCGAGCGCCTCTCCCCAGACCCGCACCCGGCCGGACAGGACCAGACGGGCGCCGAGACCAGTGGGACCGACCAGTCACGCGGCGTCACCGCCCGGGCCAGGCGCCCCGCGGCCACGACCGGCGGAATGACCCGGTGGCGCAGCCCGTCGGCCAGCGCCTCGATCCAGAACCCCGCGCCGCGCGGCACGACCCGCAGCGACGGGATCGGCGACAGGCCGTTGATCAGCTGCTCGGTGATCCCGTCGGCCAGGTAGTCGACACCGGGGTCGCCGCTCGCGTTGGCGAACGGCAGCACCGCGATCGAGTCCGCCG
>CAYTJW010000244.1:0-7293 GCA_964438135.1 uncultured Thermoanaerobaculia bacterium | reverse complement strand
GCCACGCCGCGCGGCGGGCGCCGGACGGCTCGCCGGTGCCGGACCGGGCCGCCCTCGGCCGGGTGCTGTGGCGGGTCGCCAGCGCCTCCTACCGCGAGCAGACCCGCGAGGCCACCCACGCCTGGCAGCGCCGCCTGTTCTTCGACTTCGCCCGCCGCTACGCCCGGGTCGAGGGGATGCTGGTGCCAGGCCTCTACGAGTGGGCCGTGGCCGCCCGCGGCGTGGCCGACGACAACCTCGCCTGGGAGGTGTTCGACGCCGCCCGATGCTACCCGTGGCAGGAGGAGACGGCCGAGCTGGAGACGGCCCGGGTCGACGGCGAGATGCTCGACCTGGGCACCCGCACGGTCCGCTTCCGGCGCCGCTTCTTCCGCGTCAAGCACCGGCCGGTGGCGGTGCCGGTGCGGCGGCGGCCGGGGCCGGCCGACGCCGGCGAGTGGTTGCGGGGGTTCGACGGCGAGGGGATCTGCTCCTACCCGCCCGAGGACCTGGTGGTCGAGGACTACGGCCGCTTCCTGCAGCGCAAGGCGGTGTCCGTCCTGTCCGCCGAGAGGAGCCGCTCGGAGCCCTTCACCACCTCGCTCCTCGACGGCGTCGACTGCCGCGAGACCCTGCGCCACTGGCACGAGGGGCAGGTGTGGGTGCGCGAGATGGGGAAGGCGCCGGGGGCGGCCGGCTCGGTGGTGGTGGTCTTCGACCCCGACCCCGACGGCACCGCCTACCCGCACCTGGTGACCTGGCTGGGCGAGCACGACCAGGAGTCGGACATGGCGTTCTACGCCACCGACCCCACCCGGCAGGTGGTCGGGCCCGGCATCATGCGCGCCACCTACGGCGGCTTCATGCTCACCTCGCCGCCCGGCCGCCTGCACGACGTCTGGCACGACGCCGACTACCGGCAGGCCCGCTCCAAGCCGGAGGTGCTGGTGATGGCTGCGGTCGACTACAGCCAGGAGAGGCTGGTGGTGCACGTGGCGAGCAGGCCGCCGTCCGCCCGCCTGCACGCCTGGGCGGCGGAGCAGCGCAAGCGCATCGTCCACCTCCCCCTGGGCTCGCTGTCGCCGGCGACGCTGCGGAAGCTGCGCGTGGTCCACATCCTGCACGGCCGCGACAAGCGCGCCATCGCCCGGGACTATGTGTGGTGAGGGCCGCCGGCAGCGCCCGCGGACGCGCCTCGCGCCGCCCCGCCGACCGCTGCCGGTGAGCCCCTCCCGACCCGCCGGGACGGGAACAGCCCGCGACCGGCCGCGGTTTCCCGGCCCATGAGGTCCGGCCCCGGGGCTGTGGTCGGGGTGCGTCTCCCCGCGGCGGGTCTCCTCGCGCTGCTGGTGGTGTGGGTGGTGTGGGGCAGCACCTACCTCGCCATCCGCGTCGCCGTCCGGCCCGGCGCCGGCTTCGGCCCCTTCTGGCTCGGCGCCTCCCGGGTCCTCGTCGCGGGGGTGGTCCTGCTCGCCCTGGCCGCCGCCTCCGGCCAGCGCCTCCGCCCCACCCGCCGCGACCTGGCGCTGTTGGTCGCGACCGGCCTCGCCCTCTGGGTGGGCGGCAACGGCGCCGTCAACTGGGCCGAGCAGCACCTCGACTCGGGCCTGGTGGCGCTGGTGGTCGGCTCGACGCCGATCCTCGTCGCCCTGGTCGAGGCGTGGGTCGACCGCCGCCGGCCGTCGGCGCTGCTGGCGGCGTCGCTCCTGGTCGGCTTCGCCGGCCTGGTGGTGCTCACGGCGCCGCTGCTCGCCCGAGGGGTCACCGCCAGCCTGGCCGGGATCGCGGCGGTCCTCGTCGCGACCCTGAGCTGGGGCCTCGGCTCGCTCCTCTTCAACCGCCGCCCGGTCGGCACCGGCCCGCTCGCCAGCTCGGCCTGGCAGCAGCTCGCGGGCAGCGTCGGCTTCGCGGTCGTCGCGCTCGCGACCGGCGAGGCCGCGCCCCACCCCACCCCCGAGGCCTGGCTGGCCTGGGCCTACCTGGTGGCGTTCGGTTCCCTGCTCGCGTTCACCTGCTACCTGGTGGCCCTGCGGACCCTGCCGACCACGGTGGTCATGACCTACTCCTACGTCAACCCGGTCATCGCCGTGACGCTCGGCTGGCTGCTGCTCGACGAGCCACTCACGGCCCGCACCGCCGTCGCCGCGGCCCTGATCCTGGCCGGCGTCGGCGGCGTGTTCCGCTCCCGCCCCGACGCCGGCCGCTGACCCGGGCCCGCCCCGCACCTCACCCTGGCGGCGCGGAGTGGAGGGCGAAGGCGGCGCCCTGGGGGTCGAGGCACTGGGCGATGAGACCGCCGCCCGGGACCTCGTGCGGTCCCATCAGGACCTGCCCGCCGAGCTCCCGGACCCGCTCGACCGCCTGGCGGACGTCGGCGACGCTCAGGTAGAGCGACCAGCGCGCCGGGCCGGGCATCTCGGCCGGCTTGGTGAAGAAGCCGCCCAGGGGCGGGCCGTCGGCGCCGTACATGTGGTAGACCCCGGCCGGCCCCATGTCCATGGTCTCGGTGGTCCGCCAGCCGAACAGCTCCTGGTAGAAGGGCCACGCCGTTCGCCAGTCGGTGGCGACCAGCTCGTGCCAGCAGAACGCTGGCTCCCCGGCGCAGTCGTCGGGCGCCGGCTCGGAGGCGGGCGCCAGGAGGGCGAAGGCGGCGCCCTGCGGGTCGACCAGCACGGCGAAGCGGCCGACGCCCGGGATGTCGGTCGGAGGCACGCAGGTCGTGCCGCCCAGCTCGGCGGCCCGGCGCGCGGTCGCGTCCACGTCCGGGGCGCCGACGTAGGGCAGCCAGTAGGGCGGCGCGCCCGCGGCCCGCGCCTCCTCGGGCAGCGCCATGAGACCGCCCAGGGGCCGCTCGCCGACGGCGAACATCTCGTAGCGTCCCATCTCGCCGTCCCAGGCCGTCGTCCCCCAGCCCATCAGCCGGGTGTAGAAGCCCTTGGCCGCCTCGGTGTCCGACGTCAGCAGCTCGTACCACAGGAATCGACCGCGGAAGTGGTGCACGGGTACCTCCCGCCGGATGCAAGGCCGGGCGACGACTGCCTATTCCCCCGGCCGGGCCGGGTGGGCCCCGGAACGCGCTATGATGCCGCGCGGGCCGGGTTTCCGGCCCAGACGGGAGCGGGCTCTCGATGCTCGGCCAACCGCACCGGCACTCCGTCCCCCGACCGACCACCGCCACCGCCGGGCCAGCGACGGCCGCGAGCCCCGCCCCGGTCGGACCGCCGCCCGAGCGGCGCAGCCCGCGCGCGCTGCTCGCCCTCCTCGCCGCCGCGCTGCTGGCCCCGACCTGGGCCCACCGGGAGCCGGCAGCGGCGGCGGCGCCGAAGACCCCCAACCCGTGGTTCTTCCTCGAGCGCGCCTACCCGCTCGGCCACATCCCGCTCGACCAGTGGCGGGCGGCGCAGCGGCAGGCGGCGGCGCTCCGCTCCCGGCCGAGCCGGTCGGCGGTGGCCTGGACACCGCGCGGGCCGGACAACGTCGGCGGCCGCATCACCGAGCTCGCCGTCGACCCGACCGACGAGCACGTGGTCTACGCCGGGGCGGCCGAGGGCGGGGTGCTGCGCACCACGGACGGCGGGCTGACCTGGGCCACGCTCTTCGACGACATGCCGTCGCTCGCCATCGGCGCGGTGGCGGTGGACCCCTCGAACCCGGCCGTGGTGTGGGCCGGGACCGGCGAGGTGAACCCGGGCGGCGGCAGCGTCGCCTACGGCGGGACCGGCCTCTACCGGTCCACCGACCATGGCGACACCTGGGCCTTCGCCGGCCTCGCCGCGAGCGGCTCGATCGGCCGCATCCGCGTCGACCCGACCGACCCCGACCGGGTGCTCGTGGCCGCCATGGGCCATCTCTGGCAGACCAACCCGGAGCGGGGGGTGTACCGCACCACCGACGGCGGCGCGAGCTGGGAGCGGGTGCTGTACGTCGACGACCAGACCGGCTGCGTCGACCTCGTGCAGCGCTCCGACGCCCCGGGCACGGTCTTCGCGGCGATGTGGCGGCGGCTCCGCCAGCCCGAGTACTACGACTACGGCGGGGCGACCTGCGCCGTCCACCGCTCGACCGACGGCGGCGACACCTGGGAGGTGGTCGGTGGCGGGCTGCCGACCCCGTCGGCCGCGAGCGGCCGGATCGGCATCAGCCTGTGTCAGGACCAGCCCGACGTCATGCACGCCATCTACGCCGACAACGTCGGCTACTTCGCCGGGCTCTACCGCTCCACCGACGGGGGTCTGAGCTGGGCGCGCACCGCCGACAGCCTGCTGGTGACGGCCCAGGTCTTCGCCTCCTACGGCTGGTGGTTCGGCAACGTCCGCACCCACCCCTCCAACCCGGACTGGGTCTACGTCCTCGGCCTCGACTTCTTCCGCTCGACCGACGGCGGGGCGAGCTACGTCAACGCCTCCGGCACCCTCCACGTCGACCACCACGCCCTCGAGTTCGGCCCCGGCTCGAGCCCCAGGGCCTACCTGGGCAACGACGGCGGCGTCTACGGCTCGACCGACGGCGGCGCCACCTGGGCCAAGTCGCCGCTCATGCCGATCACCCAGGCCTACCGCGTCGCCCTCGACGCCGGCAACCCCGCCGCCCTCTACGTCGGCTCGCAGGACACCAGCACCGTGCGGACCCTGACCGGGGCGACCGACGACTGGCAGGAGGTGCTGGGCGGGGACGGCTTCCAGGCCCTCGTCCACCCCACCAGCTCGAGCTGGGTCTGGGGCCAGATGCAGTACGGCGCGATCTACTTCTCCTCCAACGGCGGCTCGACCTGGCTCGGGGCGACGGTGGGGATCCCGGCCGGCGACCGCACCACCTGGAACGCGCCCCTGGTCCAGGACCCCACCGACCCCGACCTCCGCTACTGCGGGACCTATCGGGTCTGGCGCAGCACCAGCACCAGGAACTGGGTCGCCATCAGCCCGGACCTCACCGGCGGGCCGCACTCCGGCAGCTCGGGCCAGGTCGACGGGACGCTGACCACCCTGGCGGTCTCCCCCCTCGACCCGCAGGTCATCTGGGCCGGCAGCAACGACGGCTTCGTGCAGGTGACGACCGACGGCGGCTCCTCCTGGGCGGACGTCTCGGGCACCCTGCCGGAGCGGTGGGTCACCGCGGTCCGGGCCGACCCCCGCGCCCGCGCCACGGCCTGGGTCGCCATCTCGGGCTACCGCTGGGTCGAGCCGCTGCCGCACGTGTTTCGGACCACCGACCTCGGCCTGACCTGGCAGGCGGTCGCCGGCAACCTGCCCGAGGCGCCGGTCAACGACCTGCTGGTGGACCCGTTCGAGCCGGACCGCCTGTTCGTCGCCACCGACGTCGGCGTCTTCGAGACCCTCGACGGCGGGGCGTCCTGGAGCGCGCTCGGCGCCGGGCTGCCCAACGTCGTCGCCGTTTCGCTGGCGCTCGAGCCGCACGACCGGGTGCTGGTGGTGGGCACCTTCGGTCGCAGCCTGTTCTCGACCCCGGTCGAGCTGGACCTGCTGTTCTTCGACGGCGTCGAGACCGGCGACACGTCCCGCTGGTCGAGCGCGGTTGGCCTGAGGTAGGCGGCGCCGGGCGCGCCGCCCACCCCCTCACCGGTCGACCACCGCGAAGGTCCCGGCGAACTGGATCGGCGAGCCGTCGAAGTCGGTGGCGGCGCCGGTGAAGCGACCGTGCGCGGCGTCCGCCCAGACCATCGTCAACCAGGTGTCGGTGATGCCCCACTCCGGCAGCGAGGTCTCGACGTAGCCGAGGTTGCCGGCGGCCGTGTAGCTGGCGATGGGGATCACCTGGTCCCCGCCGTAGACCGTGATCGTGGCCTCGGTGTCGCTGGTGACGACGGCGTGGGCGTCCTCGGTGAAAGGCGCCATGTCGCACTCGTTGGGCGTGACCTGGAGGTCGAGGCTGAGGCCGGCCAGCGACGCCGGCGCCAGGCCCGCCCCGCCGCACTCCCACCAGGCCGCCAGGGTGAGCGGGTCGCCGGTGCCCTGGTTGACGCGCGAGCTGCCGACGAGCACCTTCCCGGACTGGACCGTGAAGCGGATGACCCCGGCGTCCACCGGGGTGGCGACGACCTCGGCGACGCCCTTGAGGAGGGGCTGGTGGCCGCCCAGGGTGTAGCTCCTGCTGCCGAGGCTCTGGCCGTCGACGCCGAGCACGTCCACCACCAGCCCCGCCCCGCTGCCGGTCGCGTCGACGGCGAAGAAGTTGGTTCGGTAGGCGGAGTTGTTGGCGGTGCCGACGGCGTGAGTGGTCTGGCCAGCGCCGATCGCGTGGGCCACCGGGATGCCCTCGAAACCCTGGCCGAACTCCTGCCCGCCCGCGCGGTTGAAGATGCCGGCGTTGACGACCACCGGCGCCGGCGCGGCGACCAGGACGGCGCCCCCGCCCGCCTCCACCCCGAACAGGTCGAGGACGGCGTCCTCGAGGACCAGGGTGGACCCGGCGCCGACCGTCCGCGTGGCGGTCTGCGGCGCCGGGTTGGCCTGGTCGCGCACCAGCCAGGCGAAGGTCACGTCGACGGCGTCCGCGCCGGGGTTGAGGACGTAGAGCGCGGTGGCCCACAGGGACCCGCCCGCCCCCGCGCCCCTGGCCGCCGCGGGGACGATGACCGTCGTCCCCGGGTGCAGGGCCACGCCCGGCATGGCGACCAGACCGGACAGCACCAGGGTGAAAACCAGAACGCGCATGGGCCGTGCCTCCTTCCTCCCCCATCATGCGCCGCCGCCTGCCGCCGCGGCAACCGCGGCGCGGAGCGAGGTCGCGGCGCTGTGGGTGAGCCACGGCGGCTGGCACGGGGTCGTGGGGAGGCTGCGGGCTGGTGGCGAGGCACTGGGGACCGAGGGACGGTGGTCTCGGGGTCGTCGTGGTGGGAGGTCGTCGCACGGCAGAGGGGGGAGGGGACGCCGTCGGCGACCTCCCCGAGGAGGGGGTTGGCGCGGCAGTGCCGGGGCAGCGACGGCGTCAGGGGCGGCGTCGTCGGGGCCGCGTTCGGGGGGTGGGCGCTCACCCCCTCGGACGCAGCAGCCGCCGCGTCATGGCGCGCACCTCGCCCGGACATCTCACCGAGCTGCTCCTGCGGACGCCGATCTGCCCGCCATGGCGGCGCTTCTCGGCCGGCGTTGCCCACTCGCCAGCCGGGTCGGCTGGCGAGCGGGTCCCTCCCTGCGACGTACGGTTGAGTACGCCTCGGCGTCGCCTGCCTGCGAATCACCACCCTGACAGGCATCTCGGCGCCCTCCCGACGCACCCCGGTGAGATATCCGGCCGGGCCTCTAGTCGAAGAGGTCGAGGGCCGATCGGGCGCGCCCGACGTCGACCGCTCCCGCCCCG
>CAYTJW010000243.1:1266-7303 GCA_964438135.1 uncultured Thermoanaerobaculia bacterium | reverse complement strand
CAAGGGTGCCGGGCTTGCTGAAGTGCCGATGTCGTCCCGTCCTAGCCGATCGTCAGATCAGCATGCCCGGCACCGATGCGTCCTAGCCGATCGTCAGATCAGCATGCCCGGCACCGATGGAGGTGGGCGGCTCGGGGAGCGACGGCGGCGAGCTCGGCACCTGCCTCGGCTGCGTGCTCGGGGTCCTGCTCTTCTGGTGGGGGCTGAAGATCGCCCTGGTCGCCGTCGCGGCGCTGCTCTACCTGCTCCTCTCCCCCTTCCTCGACTGAGCGGCGGAGGCGAGGTGCGCCGCCCCCACGCCCGCCTGCTACAGCTCGAGCCCCTCGCCGTCGTCCAGGCCGCAGACCGGCGCGCCCAGCCCGGCGTAGCGCTCCGGGTGGAAGGTGTGGATCGGGACCAGCCGCGCGGGCCGGGTCGCCTCGACCACCTTCCGCAGGGTGGCGGCCGGCGCGTGGCCGCTGGTGTGGAGGGTGACCTCGCGCATGCCCTTCTCCCGCGCGAAGGCGAGCAGCCGCTGCACGTCGGCCTTGCGGCGGTACCCGTCCCACATGGAGTAGACGAAGGCGCCGCCAGGGGGGAGGCCGATGCGCTCGAGGTCGCGGAGCAGGCCGGGCCGGGCCAGCATCAGGACCCGCGGCGCCTGCTCGGCGATCTGCTCCTTGGTGATCTTGTACTGCCGGAACCGGCACAGCAGGTCCTTCCGCCCCGTCATCTCCAGCCGGCGGGCGAGGCCCCACGGGTGCAGCACCCGCAGCTCGGGGAAGTCGGGCGAGGGGCGGGGGACTCTGGCGAGCGTGCCGACCGCGTCCAGCACGTGGGCGGCGTAGAGGTCCACCACGAGCAGGCGCTCGCTCCGGCGCGCGGCGCGGAACAGGGTCACCATCCGGTCGACGTTCTGGGCCGAGGCGTAGACGAGCACCGGGCCGCTGGTGGAGCGCAGCAGCCCCACCGCCTCCTCCTCGAGCTCCCGCTCGGTCCGCACCCGCTCGTCGCCGCGGCCGAGCATGGTGCCCTCGAGCAGCAGGGCGTCGACCGGCCGCGGGGCGTGGTGGAGGAACCACTGGAAGGCCCTGGTCTTGCGGCCGTGCTCGCGGAGGTCGCCGGAGTAGAGCAGGCGCTTGCCGCCGGCCGCGACCGCGAGGGCGTGGGAGTCGAACGCGGCGTGGTCGACGAGGTACGGGGTGACCTCGAAGGCGCCGACGCGGAACGCCCGGCCGCTCTCGAAGGCGACGGCGCGGCCGACGGCCACCCCGGCCGGGGTGAACGTCGCGCTCAGCTCGATCAGCCTCCGCGTGCCCTCGCCCAGGTACCCAAGGGCAAGGGTGCCGGGCTTGCTGAAGTGCCGATGTCGTCCCGTCCTAGCCGATCGTCAAATCAGCATGCCCGGCACCGATGGATGTCGTCCCGTCCTAGCCGATCGTCAGATCAGCATGCCCGGCACCGATGTCCGCGGCGAGGTCGAGGCGTGATCGACGGCGGCGCGGCGGACAGAATCCACTCCACCTGCGCGGAAGTGGTGGCACCTCTATCCAGAACGCTGTCCCGAAATGTCCGCAGTTGTGGACAACGACGGACATTTTGGGACACAATGGGATGAGGAGACGGCGGGGGACCTGACGGTGGCGGCAGGCGCGAGCACGACGCAGGAGCACGAGGTGCTCGAGCTGATCCGCGAGCTCGGCCCGGTCCGCGCCGCGGACCTCGAGCGGCGCGGCATCTCGCGGCGCCAGCTGCCGAGGCTGGTCGCTAGGGGCAGGCTCGAGCGCGTCGCACGCGGCCTGTACATTCACCCCGACGCGCCGCCGCGCGAGCACCAGAGCCTGGCGGAGGTGGCGAAGCTCTACCCCAACGCCGTCGTCTGCCTGCTGTCGGCCCTCGAGCTGCACGGGCTCACCACGCAACTGCCGCGCCAGGTGTGGATCGCCATCGCGCGCGATGCCAGGGCGCCGGTGCGGCCCCCGGTCCGACTGCGGGTGGTGCGCCTGTCCGGCCCGGCCTTCACCCGAGGCGTCGAGCGCCACAGCGTCGGCCAGATCGACGTCCCGGTCTACGGTGTCGCGAAGACCGTAGCGGACTGCTTCAAGTTCCGCGCCGGGGTCGGGCTCGACGTGGCCCTCGAGGCGCTCCGGGAGGTGCTCGCCGGGCGACGGGCGACGGTCGACGAGATCCTGGACCACGCCCGGGTCTGCCGGGTCGACAAGGTCATGCGACCGTACCTGGAGGCGCTGGCGTGACCCGTCATCCCCCCAGGGACGTCGCGACGTCGGTGCACGCGCGGCTCAGGAACCTCGCCCGGGCGCGGCGGCAAGACCTGAACGCGGTCCTGGTTCTGTACGGCCTGGAGCGACTGCTGGCGCGCCTGAGCCGGTCGCGACACCGGGAGGGCTTCCTCCTCAAGGGCGCCCTGCTCTTCGTGGTCTGGGGAGATGCCGGCCGACCGACCCGCGACCTCGACCTCCTGTCCAGCGCGTCCCCCGACGTGGACGGCCTCGAGGCGACCTTCCGCGAGATCTGCCGGGAGGCGCCGCCCGAGCCGGACGGGCTCGTCCTCGACCCCGACTCGGTCCGGGGTGAGGCCATCCGTGAGGGAGCGCTGTACCACGGGGTCCGGCTGATGATGCGGGCGACGCTGGGCCGGGCGCGAATCGCGATCCAGGTGGACGTCGGCTTCGGTGACGCGGTCACACCGCCGCCGGAGGAGGTCCGGTTCCCGACCCTGCTCGGCCACGCCGAGCCGACGCTGCGGGCGTACCGCCGCGAGACGGTGGTGGCGGAGAGCTGGAGGCGATGCTCTCGCTGGGGCTCGCCAACAGCCGCCTGAAGGACTACCACGACATCTGGCGGCTCAGCCGGGGCTGGCCGTTCGACGGCCGGCAGCTGGCGATGGCGGTCGCCGACACCGCACGACGGCGGAGGACCGAGCTGCCGCGGCGGCTACCCGAGGGTCTCGGCGAGGAGTACGCCGAGCGGTGGGCGACGTCCTGGCAGGGGCTCGGCGACCGCTTCGACGTCGGCGGGGAGCTGCAGCCGCTCCCCGCGGTGCTCGCCGAGCTTCGCGCCTTCCTGCTGCCGGTGTTGCGGGCCGCGCACGGTCCGGGCTTCGACGAGCTCTGGCCCCCGGGCGGGCCGTGGACGAGGAGGGAGCCATGACACCCGTCAAGGGTGCCGGGCTTGCTGAAGTGCCGATGTCGTCCCGTCCTAGCCGATCGTCAGATCAGCATGCCCGGCACCGATGCGTCCTAGCCGATCGTCAGATCAGCATGCCCGGCACCGATGGAGGTGGGCGGCTCGGGGAGCGACGGCGGCGAGCTCGGCACCTGCCTCGGCTGCGTGCTCGGGGTCCTGCTCTTCTGGTGGGGGCTGAAGATCGCCCTGGTCGCCGTCGCGGCGCTGCTCTACCTGCTCCTCTCCCCCTTCCTCGACTGAGCGGCGGAGGCGAGGTGCGCCGCCCCCACGCCCGCCTGCTACAGCTCGAGCCCCTCGCCGTCGTCCAGGCCGCAGACCGGCGCGCCCAGCCCGGCGTAGCGCTCCGGGTGGAAGGTGTGGATCGGGACCAGCCGCGCGGGCCGGGTCGCCTCGACCACCTTCCGCAGGGTGGCGGCCGGCGCGTGGCCGCTGGTGTGGAGGGTGACCTCGCGCATGCCCTTCTCCCGCGCGAAGGCGAGCAGCCGCTGCACGTCGGCCTTGCGGCGGTACCCGTCCCACATGGAGTAGACGAAGGCGCCGCCAGGGGGGAGGCCGATGCGCTCGAGGTCGCGGAGCAGGCCGGGCCGGGCCAGCATCAGGACCCGCGGCGCCTGCTCGGCGATCTGCTCCTTGGTGATCTTGTACTGCCGGAACCGGCACAGCAGGTCCTTCCGCCCCGTCATCTCCAGCCGGCGGGCGAGGCCCCACGGGTGCAGCACCCGCAGCTCGGGGAAGTCGGGCGAGGGGCGGGGGACTCTGGCGAGCGTGCCGACCGCGTCCAGCACGTGGGCGGCGTAGAGGTCCACCACGAGCAGGCGCTCGCTCCGGCGCGCGGCGCGGAACAGGGTCACCATCCGGTCGACGTTCTGGGCCGAGGCGTAGACGAGCACCGGGCCGCTGGTGGAGCGCAGCAGCCCCACCGCCTCCTCCTCGAGCTCCCGCTCGGTCCGCACCCGCTCGTCGCCGCGGCCGAGCATGGTGCCCTCGAGCAGCAGGGCGTCGACCGGCCGCGGGGCGTGGTGGAGGAACCACTGGAAGGCCCTGGTCTTGCGGCCGTGCTCGCGGAGGTCGCCGGAGTAGAGCAGGCGCTTGCCGCCGGCCGCGACCGCGAGGGCGTGGGAGTCGAACGCGGCGTGGTCGACGAGGTACGGGGTGACCTCGAAGGCGCCGACGCGGAACGCCCGGCCGCTCTCGAAGGCGACGGCGCGGCCGACGGCCACCCCGGCCGGGGTGAACGTCGCGCTCAGCTCGATCAGCCTCCGCGTGCCCTCGCCCAGGTACCAGGTCACGTCCTCGCGCACGAACCGCCCGAAGCCGTAGTGGTCGAGGTGGGCGTGGGAGATCAGCAGCCCGTCCACCGGCGGGGACGAGGTGTCCCAGGCGTAGAGGCCGCGCACGTCCGGCAGCACCCCGCGCGCGACCAGCTCCGGCCCCGGCGTCCCGGCGTCGTCGCGGAAGTCGTACTCGTCCCCCTCCCCGCCGCCCCCCGGCTTGACCAGCGGCATGCCCAGGTCGATGATCAGCCGCGACCAGCCCGCCGTGACCTCGACACACGTCCCGCCGATCTCGTGCGTGCCGCGGTGGATGAGGAGGTGCATGATGATCCTGGAGGCCAGCCTAGCACGGGTGTCATCACCATCAAGGCACCCAGAACTCAACACTTGGGATCGCGCCGCTGATGCCGTAAAGTACAGCGGTAATGGAGGTTGAGCATGGAGCTGAGAGAACTCACCCTGGCAATGGTGCTAGAGCGCCTGACCGAATGGCGCAACTTCCCCAAGTACCAACTCGAGAGGCACGTGGACGTGTTCCTGTCCTTCTTCATGCGGGAGGTCCTCGAGCGCAAGTTCAGTCGTGCGATCAGCGCGACCATCATCCCGGAGCTGCCTATCCCTATCCGAGACGACGGCGAACACAACCGTTCCTGGAACGTCGATTTCGTCCTGTTCTCGAGGGACCTGGAGATAGCCTACCTGGTCGAGCTCAAGACCGATGAGACGTCCGTCAAGCAGAAACAGGATGAGCGCCTAGCTGGTTTGCTGCAAAGGCAGAACACCGGAGTCCGGGTCTTCGATGCCGTGATACTCCCAGGAATCCAGCGCATCGCGAAGGCCACCAAGCACAGATGGAAGTACCTGTGCCTGCTGCGGGCACTGGAGGAAGCCGGAGTCACGGAGGGCCTGCCGGCCGAACTGAGAGCCGCGACGTCGAGCGCTGGACTTCGAGGGCTGAACGGTCACTTCGCTGCGGGAGTGAAGCTGAAGAAACACCCGGAGGTCGGGGTGGTGTACATAGTCCCGAACGAACAGGTCGCTGGTCGCGTGACACTGGACGGAGCCACCAAGATCACGTTCTCGGAGTTCGTTCGACTCTGCGGAGCGAAGGAGACATCCCCTCTCAGGGAGCACCTGCATCGGTGGGAGCGCTCACCGGGGTGTTGAGCGCCTGCGTGTCGCACCGAACCTCGACCCCCACCATCACCCCACCCAGCGCGAAGTGGATCCAGGTGTCGCGGACCTCGAGGGGTTGGGCCGCGAGGGCCTCGCGGTAGGCGGCGAGCTGGGCGGCGTGGGTGGCCGCCCTGGCCGCGGCGTCGGCTGGGCGCACCGACCCGGCCTTGTGGTCGACCACCACCACGCCGCCGTCGGGCAGGCGCAGGAGCAGGTCGACGACGCCGTCCCACTGGCCGCCGGCTGCGGCCGGGGCGCTCACGGGCACCTCGGTGAGCCACTCGGCGCCGGGGTAGCGGGCCTCGACCCAGGTCTCGAGGCGCGCGCCGATCTCGACCACCTGCTCGGGCTCGAGCAGGTGCTCCACGCCGAACCCGCCCAGGCAGCGGACCGCCACCTCG